>JAQYWP010000053.1 GCA_029379285.1 Rhizonema sp. PD38 | reverse complement strand
GTCTTTACCTTAGTAATTAAGTTCAATGCATTAAGGAAGTAAAAATGAAAAAATTAGCAGGCATATTATTCATAACTGTCTGCACCTTAATTCTATTTGTAAGTTCTGTAGTGGCTGATGTGTGTGGATAGTTCTTTTGAGACAAAATGGAAAAATCAACGAGGCTTGACAAGTGGCATCTTCCGATTACAACCTTTGCTCCAAACCCAAGAAATTGATCTCATAATTTCTTGTGCAAGATGTGAGGGAACCGATTAATCGCATTTCTTACCCGCGTGCTGGTAGCAACAGTAAATCCAACAAAAGCTCTGCCATATTTCCTCTAAAGGAAAAATTATGAATGTTAATACACCAGGAAACAGCCAGAACAGTCTAACTCAACAGAAATATAAGTGTATCTACGAGCTATTTGAAGCGCAGGTGGAGCGAAACAGTAATGCTGTGGCAGTAGTGTTTGAACAGGAGTGCCTTACCTATCGCCAGTTGAACAGTCGCGCTAATCTCCTAGCACACTATCTACAGGCGTTGGGCGTTGGTCCAGAGGTGTTGGTAGGCATCTTTATGGAGCGCTCCCTAGAAATGCTTGTGGGACTGTTGGGCATTCTCAAGGCGGGAGGAGCTTATGTGCCGCTTGACCCAGCTTACCCAACTGAGCGATTGGCGTTCATGCTGGAAGACACTCAAATATCAGTGCTGCTAACCCAAGCGCGGTTAGTCGAGTCTCTACCCAAACACCAAGCGCAGGTTGTCTGCCCGGACACGCAATGGGAGGAGATTGCCCAACAAAGTAAGGAAAACCCAATTAGTGCGGCAAAGCCCGATAACCTAGCCTACGTAATCTACACTTCCGGCTCTACAGGCAAACCTAAAGGGGTGGCCATGAGTCACCGTCCCTTATCTAATCTAATTATTTGGCAACTGGAAAGCTCAAGACTGCCAAAAGGAGCAAAAACTCTGCAATTTGCTCCTGTGAGTTTCGATGTTTCCTTTCAGGAAATTTTCTCTACTTGGTGTTCGGGCGGAACGCTAGTTTTAATAAGAGAGCAAGTGCGCGTCGATGCTTTCGAGTTGTTGCGTTTTCTTACAGAGCAAGAAATCAACAGATTCTTCCTTCCTTTTGTAGCTCTTCAACAGCTGGCATCAGTAGCGGATGCTCAGGGAGCCGTTATCCCGACTTTGCGTGAGATTATCACTGCAGGCGAACAGTTGCAGATAACCAGACCGATTACCAACTGGTTGACAAAGCTAAAAAATTGCACTCTGCACAATCACTATGGACCATCCGAAAGCCATGTGGTTACAGCTTTCACTCTTACTGGTTCACCCTCCGATTGGCCTGCGCTTCCTCCGATTGGTCAGCCCATTACTAACACACAGATCTATCTGCTTGATTCCCAGATGCAGCAAGTGAGCGAAGGCGTTCCTGGGGAACTGTACATTGGTGGCATTGCTCTAGCACGGGGCTACCTTAACCGACCCGATTTAACTACCGAGCGGTTTATTCCCGACCCCAATAGCTCCTCACTTCAAGCGCGTCTGTATAAAACTGGCGACCTAGCCCGTTACTTACCAGATGGTAACATTGAGTTTCTCGGTCGGAGCGACGACCAGGTAAAGATTCGTGGCTTCCGCATTGAGTTGGGAGAAATTGAGGTGGTGATCGCTGCATATCCAGCAGTTCGACAAACTGTAGTCTTGGCTCGTGAGGATGTACCCGGTGACAAACGCTTGGTAGCCTACATCGTACCGTCTTCCCAAGAAAGCTCTCCTCATGAGCAGAGCGTTGAGGCACTTGTGCAAGCCGAACAGGTATCGCAACAGCAAAACTTGAGCAGTCAACTGGTGCCGCCGCTGCGGAGTTATCTGAAAGCACGTCTGCCTGAGTACATGGTGCCCAGCGCCTTTGTAGTGCTGGAGGCTTTCCCCGTAACCCCCAGCGGGAAAGTGGATCGCCGCGCCCTGCCAGATCCGCAAAGGTCTAGACCTGAGTTGGAAACTGTTTTAGTTATGCCTCAATCCGATGCCGAGCAACTGATTGCTAAGGTTTGGCTTGAATTGCTGCAATTAGAAGGAGTGGGAATTCATGACAACTTTTTTGACTTAGGTGGTAATTCTCTACTCCTGAATCAGAGCGCTAATAAATTAGCAGAAATCTTTGGAGTAAAACTGTCAATTGTAGAACTGTTTCAATACCCTACTATATCTACTTTGGCTCAACGGTTAAGTCAGACGGAAAGAAAATCTCCAGTTGTTACTACCCACAAACCTCGCCGCTTTCTTAGCCGTCAGTTTGACCAAATCGGAGAATCAAATATCGCCATTATTGGTATGTCAGGCCGCTTCCCAGGAGCAAAGGATATTGAGGCATTTTGGCAAAATCTGCGAGATGGAGTGGAATCGATTTCCTTTTTTTCTGATGAGGAATTGTCGCAAAGCGACCCAACATTGCTTTCTAACCAAAACTATGTAAAAGCCAACGCTGTTTTACCAAATATCGAGAAGTTTGATGCTTCCTTTTTCGGCTACAGCATCAAAGAAGCCGAAATCATGGACCCGCAACAGCGAATTTTCTTGGAATGTGCCTGGGAAGCCCTTGAGAGTGCTGGCTACAATCCGGAAACTTATCAGGGGTCGATTGGGGTTTACGCAGGTTCGGGTATGAACACTTACCTGATTAATAACGTTCATCCCAACCAGGGCTTCTCTTCTAATCGCACCTTTTTAGCATCAGCCAGCGATTTACAGGTAAGACTTAGCAATGGGAATGATTATCTGCCCACACGAGTTTCTTACAAACTGAACTTAACTGGACCGAGTGTTAATATTCAAACGGCTTGTTCAACTGCACTGGTAGCAGTTCACATGGCAATCCAAAGTTTGCTTAACGGTGAATGTGATATGGCTTTGGCAGGAGGCATTGCTGTCAGCGTTCCCCAAAAGGCGGGGTATCTGTACCAAGAAGACATGATTTGGTCGAACGATGGACACTGTCGAGCCTTTGACGCTCAAGCTACAGGAACTGTGTTCGGCAACGGAGGTGGAATTGTTGTCTTAAAATTGCTAGAGGCTGCGATCACTGATGGAGATTACATCCATGCTGTCATCAAAGGGTCAGCGATTAACAACGATGGTGCAGCGAAGGTGGGTTATACAGCTCCGAGTGTAGAAGGTCAAACCGCTGTCATCTCGGAGGCTTTGGCGATCGCACAAATTGACCCAAGTACAATTACCTATGTTGAAACCCACGGAACTGCTACAAGTTTGGGAGACCCGATTGAAATTGCAGCGCTGACCCAAGCCTTTCACCAGAGTACCAAGAAAAAAGGTTTTTGTGCGATTGGCTCGGTCAAAACCAATATCGGACACATCGCTGAAGCGGCTGGTATCGCAGGTTTGATTAAGACCGTGCTGGCACTAAAACATAAGTATCTACCACCAAGTCTGCACTTTAGTCAACCCAATCCCAATATTGATTTTGCCCAAAGCCCCTTTTACGTTAATACGACCCTTTCTGAATGGAAAGCGAATGAGACTCCAAGACGTGCTGGAGTAAGTGCTTTTGGTATAGGGGGAACCAATTGTCATGTAGTTTTGCAAGAAGCACCAGAACAAGTCAAAAGTCAAAAGTCAAAAGTCAAAAATGACCGAACGCTGCATATTTTGACATTATCGGCAAAGTCCCAGAAGGCTCTGGAGGAGTTGGCACAGAATTATGTAGTTTATCTCCAGTCCAATGCAGATGCCTCCATTGCAGATATTTGTTTCACAGCTAACGCAGGACGCAAGCACTTTAACCATCGTTTGGCAGTCACGGCTTTCTCTGTTGAGCAGCTTGGCTCTCAACTAAAGACTTTTGGGCAACAGACGACTTCTGCATCGAACACTCAAACAAACACGATAACTTCATCAGTCGGAGCGATCGCATTCATCTTCACAGGTCAGGGGTCGCAGTATGTGAATATGGGACGTCAACTCTACGAGACTCAGCACACATTCCGACAAACTCTTGACCGCTGCAATGAAATTCTGCGACCATTACTAAAAAAGCCTCTGCTTGAGGTACTTTATCCCCAACAGGGAGAAAGTCTCCCAGACATAATCCTCGAGCCAAAATCTCAAATCGACGAAACCGCCTATACCCAACCCGCCTTATTTGCCCTAGAATATGCTTTGTTCCAATTGTGGAAATCCTGGGGCATAGAACCCGATGTAGTAATGGGTCATAGTGTTGGGGAATACGTAGCTGCCTGTGTCGCCGGAGTTTTTAGTTTGGAAGATGGCTTGAAACTCATTGCCCTCAGAGGACGTTTAATGCAAGCGCTGGCTACTGATGGGGAAATGGTAGCCATACAAGTCTCGAAAGCACAGGCAGAAGCAGTGATTAGACCGTATAAAGAGGTATCAATTGGTGCTGTTAACACTCCACAAAGCACTGTAATTTCCGGTGGTTCCGAGGCGATTAACGCCATCTGTAACAAGCTGGAAGCATCAGGAGTCAAGACGAAAAAATTAAATGTCTCTCATGCTTTCCACTCACCTTTAATGCAGCCAATGTTGGCTGCCTTTGAGCAGGTTGCCCGACAAATGAGCTTTTGTTCACCACAGATTAAGTTGATTTCCAACGTCACTGGCGAATTGGCAACAGAGGAAGTAGCGACTCCGGAATATTGGTGCAGTCACATCATAAAGCCAGTCAGATTTGCCGCGAGTGTGGAAACTCTCGATCGCCTGGGTATAGAAACCTTAGTGGAGATCGGACCGAAACCAATTTTATTGGGAATGGCTCGCTCTTGTCTGCCCGATAGTAATAAACTTTGGCTTGCCAGTTTGCGTCCGGAGCAAGACGACTGGCAAGTGCTATTAGCTAGTTTGGCAGAACTCTACATGCATGGAGTTTCTGTAAACTGGTTGGGCTTTGACCAAGACTATTCTCGTCGTCGTTTGAACTTACCAACTTATCCCTTCCAGCGACAGCGCTATTGGATAGAAGCCAGCAAGGGATATGCTCGTGATGCGCTTTTCCAGAAAAATGGTGTCGGCAACCAAACGCTTCATCCTCTACTGGGGCAACAGTTATATCTAGCAGCAACCCAAGAAATTCAGATTCGTTTCCAGTCCCAAATCAGCCCTGACTCCTCATTCTGGCTGAGAGAGCATTGTCTTTTTGGGAGAACGATTCTGCCAGGAACAGCTTACTTAGAAATGGCTTTAGCTGCGGGATCTGTTCTTACCAAATCTGACAATCTTTGGCTGGAGGATGTTGTCTTACGGCAGGCGATGATTTGGCAGTCGGATGAAGCCAAAACCGTTCAGGTAATTTTGACCCCACAGTCAGCTGATGTCTATTCCTTTGAGATTTATAGCCTCTTCCCTCCTGCCGAGAAAAACAACGGTCAGCCATCCTGGACAATCCATGCCTCAGGTAAGTTGCTGGTCAAAGAAAAAGAGTCAGTAACCGAACGGGTGGATTTGGCTGCATTAAAGGCGCAATGTACTAAAGAATTTCCCATCGTTGAGTTGTACCGACGCTTTCAAGAGCAAGACCTCAATTATGGTTCAAGCTTCCGGGGTATGGAACAATTACTTCATCATAAAACAGTAGCTCTGGGCAAAATACGGCTGGGGGAGAAATTGGTCTGGGAAATAGAAAATTATCAACTACACCCGGTGTTGTTAGACATTGCCTTACAGGTAATGGAAGCCATCTCCCCCAATCATGGAAAACAAATTAGCTACGTGCCAGTGGGTTTAGAGCGCCTGCGGATTTGCGATCGTCCTAGTGACTCTATGTGGAGTCATGCTCAATTGCGGAACATAGAGGACGCTCATCAACACCAACAGAACCTGAGCGCTAATTTGCAACTGTTCACTGATTCTGGGGAGCTAATTGCTGTTTTAGAAGGCTTGCAAATTAAGGCTGTTCGCAGTAGTACCATGCTGGGCATGCCACAGGAATCCTGGAAGAATTGGCTTTATGAGGTGGAGTGGCTATCCCAGGTGCTTAATGACCACTCAGGAGATGACATGCCTGATGGGGTAATTGCAGCGCCAGCGGGTACAGAAACTAAGTCAAAGGTAGGCAAAACAAAAAACTGGTTAATTTTTGCTGATAGTCAAGGGATTGGTCAACAGTTGGTAGCACGCCTGCGCTCCCTTGGAGAAAGTTGTATCATTATATTGCCAGCTTCCAAGTACGAACAGGTAGCCGAGCAAGAATTCAGGATAGATCCAGCTAATCCCGAACACTTTCAGCAGCTATGTGAAGCGGTTCCTAGCGTGCATGGAGTGGTACACGGCTGGAGCTTAGATGCACCACCAACTCAGACAGGAGAAGACTTGGAGGTAGCATCAAGGATAAGCTGCGGCAGTGCATTATACTTAGTGCAGGCTCTAGCCCAAAAGTATTCCGAACCTCCACGCCTGTGGTTAGTGACCCAAGGGGCGCAAGCGGTAGGAGTAGCATCTGGCGTGCCGGGACTCGCTCAATCTCCCTTATGGGGTATGGGGCAAGTTATCGCCCTAGAACACCCTGAACTGAACTGCATACTGGTGGACTTAGACCCAGACGCAACAGACGTAGAGCGGGTAATTATAGAAGAAATAACTTCAGAGACTTCAGAAGGTCAAGTCGTTTTTCGTGACGGTACGCGCTATGTGGCGCGACTGGTGCGTAGCCAACCTGAGGCTAGCTGGTTACGCTCTGAGTCGTTCCGCCTGGAGATATGCGAACGAGGAATACTGGATAATTTGCAACTGGTGCCGACTCATCGGCGTCAACCCGGCTCAGGTGAGGTAGAAATTCGGGTATGTGCCACGGGGCTGAATTTTATAGATGTGTTGGACGCTCTGGGGACGTTGCCTTTTGAACGAGATAACGAGTTTGGTGTTGAGTGTGCTGGTGAAATAGTCGCCATCGGGGAAGGGGTAGAAGATTACCGGGTAGGAGATGCTGTGATGGCGATCGCCTTTGGCAGCTTCAGTAAGTATGTAACTGTAAGCTCACAGCTAGTGACACCTATACCCAATGGTCTGAATTTTGAAAAAGCTGCTGCCATTCCCGTCAATTTTGTCACCGCCTACTATGCTTTACACCAAATAGCTAACATCACTGCCAAAGACAAAGTGTTGATCCATGCGGCGGCGGGAGGAACTGGAATGGCAGCAGTCAAACTGGCACTAGCAGCTGGATCTGAAGTTTTTGCCACAGCCAGTCCCGGCAAATGGGATTCCCTCAAGTCTATGGGCGTGCAGCACATTTATAACTCCCGAACACTAGATTTTGCCGAACAGGTGATGGCTGACACATCGGGTCAGGGTGTGGATATAATCCTCAACTCTTTGACTGGTGTTGGGTTTATTGAAAAGAGCTTATCGGTGCTTTCGCCCAAAGGTCGCTTTTTGGAAATAGCTAAGCGGGATGTGTGGGAAACCGAGCAAGTTCAAGACTTCAAAGCCGATATATTATACCATTTCATCGATTTACGGTCGATATGCCTGCAACAGCCAGAGTTGGTACAGCCGATTCTGCACTACCTGAGTGAGCAGTTTGCACTAAAGCAGCTCGATCTGTCACCTCTAAAAGTGTTCCCTATCCAAGAGGTAATCAGTGCCTTTCGCTACATGCAGCGAGCCGAACACATTGGTAAGATTGTCGTCAGCCAGCCAAAAGGAATAAGTGATGCCGCTTCCCATAGCGTCAGCTTCCGTTCCGATAGCAGCTATCTGATTACTGGCGGCTTGGGCGATCTGGGTTTAACAGTGGCTCGCTGGATGGTAGAATGTGGTGCTAGACATTTGGTGCTGGTAGGGCGTAGTGCAGTTAAGCCTGCTATTCGCAGTCAGTTGGATCAGCTAGAACTTTCTGGCGCTCGGGTGGTCGTAGCCCAAGCCGATGTATCTGACTACGAGCAAGTGGCTCAGTTGCTGGCTTCTCTCGATCAATCCTCGCCGCCGCTGCGAGGGATTATCCACGCCGCAGGTGTTCTTGATGACGGTGTACTTAAACAGCTTGACTGGAACCGATTTGCGCGAGTGATGGCTCCGAAAGTGCAAGGGGCGTGGAATCTACATGTATTAACCCAAAATCTGCCTTTAGACTTCTTCGTGCTGTTTTCTTCTTGTGCCTCTCTACTGGGTTCTGCCGGTCAAGCCAACTATGTAGCTGCTAATGCTTTTCTAGACACCTTAGCATTTTATCGTCGCTCACTCGGCGCTCCTTGCACAAGCATCAACTGGGGAGCTTGGGGTGAGATAGGAATGGCAGCGAGAAACCGACAAGTAATTGAGCGGCTGAATCACATAGGAATGGGAGCTATAGCCCCGTCAGAAGGATTGCAGGTACTGGAGCAATTGTTCGTAGAACAACCCGTCCGGGTTGGTGTCGTACCCCTCAACTGGTCGCAGTTCCGGGAAGAACAATGGACAGCCTCACCATTCTTCACGAATTTCACCAAGGTATCTGAGCAGTCATCAAAGCAGCCAGTTGCAGTTGAGTTTCGCAAGCAATTAGAGGCAGCACCAGTCCGGGAACGTAAGGCACTCTTGGGAGCTCATGTTAGCTCCCAGGTTGCCCAAGTTCTGGGTTGGAATCCGTCGAATTCCCTAGATCTGAGGCGCGGCTTTTTCGAGATGGGAATTGATTCGCTGACATCTATAGAGTTGCGAAACCGTCTGCAAACTAGCTTAGGTTGCTCTGTTGCTTCAACCTTAGTCTTTGACTATCCAACCGTGGAAGCGCTGGTTAATTATCTAGCTCAAGAAGTGCTTTCAGCTTTGATCGTACCTGACTCAGAGCTTTGGGCAAATTCTTCTATTGCGCCACCGCAAAAGGAAGCAGAGATGATGAGCGCTACTGAGGACTTAAATAACAAGGAGAAATCTATAGAGGAAATCGCCAAACAACTTGCTGAACAACTTGGACTGAGCTAAACCCACAAAAATACCTCCACCCACCGCGTCATGCAAATACTTTTGATCAACACTTTTTAGGGCATTTGGGAAAAAGTTTTTTAAATTTGTAACATTTTGAATCATAATTTAAGCAAGATATAATGAGTGATAATTCAAACAATTACTATGCTTCTTTAATGGAACAAGCTTCAAGAAAGATTGCCAAACTGCAATCAGAACTTGATGAGTTGAAGTACGCTCATAGCGAACCGATCGCCATCATTGGTATGGGTTGCCGATTTCCTGGCGCTAACAATCCAGAGGAGTTTTGGCAATTGCTACGCGATGGGGTGGATGCAATCTCAGAAGTGCCAAAAAACCGCTGGGATATTGATCCTTACTACGACCCGAATCCAGATGCACCAGGGAAAATGTACACTCGCTCTGGGGGGTTTGTCGAGCAGTTTGATGAGTTTGATCCCCAATTTTTCGGACTCTCCGCCCGAGAAACCAACAACCTAGACCCCCAGCAACGCCTGTTGTTGGAAGTGAGCTGGGAAGCCCTGGAAAACTCAGGTTTGATGCCTGAAAGGCTGACACCGAAAACAGGTGTTTTCATAGGTATAGATACTACTGACTATTTGCAATTATTGTTTGAGCGAGGTACTACAGCAATTGATGCCTACACAGACTCAGGTGCTTCTCATGCTACGGCAAGCGGTCGATTGTCTTACCTTTTGGGTATAACCGGACCGTGTTTCTCAGTTAATACTGCTTGCTCTTCCTCATTAGTATCATTTTATACAGCTTGTCAAAGTCTACGTCAGGGAGAGTGCGATTTAGCTCTGACTGGGGGGGTGAATCGAATTCTATCACCTAATATGAGTATTGCTTTATCAAAAGCTCAAATGTTGTCAAAAGACGGTCGTTGTAAAACCTTTGACGCAAGTGCTAATGGTTATGGCCGTGGAGAAGGATGTGGTATAATAGTACTTAAGCGTCTCAGGGATGCCCAAGCTGACGGAGATAATATTTTGGCGATGATTCGTGGGTGTGCAATTAATCAAGATGGTCGCAGCAGTGCTTTGACAGTACCCAATGGAAGATCTCAGCAAGCTGTAATTCGCCAAGCCCTAAAGGATGCAGGGGTGAAACCCCAAGAGGTAAGCTATGTAGAAGCTCACGGAACTGGGACATCTTTGGGAGACCCAATTGAGATAGGAGCACTGGGAGCCGTGTTCGTTCAGCGGGAAAAACCTTTAGTCATCGGTTCGGTGAAAAGCAACATCGGTCACCTAGAAGCAGCAGCTGGGATATCGAGTCTGATAAAAGTAGTGCTTTCCCTGCGACATGGAGAAATTCCGCCCTCTTTGCACTTCCAAGTGCCCAATCCAAACGTCAACTGGGATGAACTGCCAATAAAGGTGGCAACACAGCGGATGCCTTGGTCGAGTGGGAATCGGCTGGCGGGAGTGAGTTCCTTTGGCTTTAGCGGTACTAATGCCCATGTCGTACTTGAAGAAGCACCCCAAGAAATTCAAAAGAAAAATCCAATTGAACGTCCCCTACATCTGCTAAGCTTGTCAGCGAAGACACCGTCCGCTTTAAACGAGTTAGCTACGCGGTACGAGCAGTACTTGGCAGACAATCCAACCTTAGAACTAGGAGATATCTGCTTTACTGCTAATACGGGGCGATCGCACTTCAACTACAGGCTTAGTGTGGTGGCTTCGCAACCAGAGTCGGTACGAGAAAAGTTAGCTGTCTTTAGTGCAGGACTTGAAACAATAGAAGTCTTTCAGGGGCGTGTAAACACAAATAATAAAATCGCCTTCCTCTTCACCGGGCAAGGATCGCAGTATGTGGGGATGGGACGCCAACTCTACGAACAAGCGCCAACTTTTCGAGAAACCCTTGACAGGTGCGATGAAATTCTGCGTCCTTATCTCGAAACACCCCTGCTTGAGGTTCTCTATTTCCAAGAACGAGAAAATCTCTCATCCAAAATCGACGAGACAGCCTATACCCAACCTGCCTTATTTGCCGTAGAATATGCCCTGTTCCAGTTATGGAAATCTTGGGGCTTAGAACCAGATTTCGTCATGGGTCATAGTGTCGGGGAATATGTGGCTGCCTGTGTCGCTGGGGTTTTCAGCCTGGAAGATGGCTTAAAACTAATTGCCCACAGGGGTTATTTGATGCAGGCTTTGCCGAATGGTGGAGAGATGGTTTCGGTAATGGCGAGTATAGAGCAAATTGCTACTCTAATTCAACCGTATGCTCAAGAAATCTCAATCGCTGCTATTAACGGTCCAGAAAGCGTGGTTATTTCTGGTCGATGCGAGGCGATCAACGCTTTCTGTGCCACGTTGGAAGCATTAGGAGTCAAAACTAAGAAATTAAATGTCTCCCATGCTTTCCATTCAGCGTTGATGGAGCCGATGCTGGCAGAATTTGAACAGATTGCTCGACAAGTAAGATTTTCTTCGCCACAGATTCAACTTCTGAGCAATACCACGGGTGAACTGGCAACAGATGAAATTACTAAACCTGAGTATTGGTGCCGTCATATTCGGCAACCCGTACAATTCGCTGCGAACATAAAAACCCTTGAACAGCAGAGGGTAGATATCTTAATAGAGATTGGCTCGAAACCAATTTTATTGGGCATGGGTCGCCTGTGCCTCCCCGAACATCAAGGACTGTGGCTTGCCAGTTTGCACCCAGATCGAGACGATTGGCAGCAACTACTCACTAGTTTAGCACAGCTATATGTGCGTGGAGTTCCACTAAATTGGATTGGCTTTGACAAAGACTATTTTCGTCGCCGCCTGCAATTGCCAACCTATCCGTTCCAGCGACAACACTACTGGATCGAAACCACTGATAATGGGAATGGGTGCAAAGGGCTTTTCCAAAACAACAGTGTTCGTAGCAAGCTGCTTCATCCACTGCTGGGTCAAAAGTTATACTTAGCAGACACTCATGAGATTCGTTTCGAGTCCCAAATTAGTCAGAATTCTCCAGCTTGGGTGAAAGACCATGTAATCTTTGAGACCGTGATTTTCCCAGGAATGGGTTACTTAGAAATAGCCTTAGCAGCTGGATTTGCTGTTGCCCAGTCCAATCATCTTTGGCTCGAGGATGTGGTCATCCAACAGGCGATGATTATACCGGAGAATGAAATTAAGACGGTTCAAGTGATTTTGACTCCACAGGAGTCTGGTTTCTATGCCTTTAAGATTTATAGCCTTGATTCGAGAGCAGACGAAACTACCTCAAAGCCATCTTGGACGCTGCATACCTCGGGCAAGTTGCTTGTTAAAGAAAAAGAACCCATAGAGCGGGTGGATTTGGTGGCAATGAGGGCGCAATGCACTCAAGAGATTTCTCGTGAAGAGTTGTACCAACAGTTCAAAGAGCAGGGAATATTCTATGGCATCACCTTTCAAGGGTTTGAACAAGTTTGGCGGCACTCTCAAGGAGGTTTAGGCAAGATACGTCTGCCAGAACAATTGTTGCCAGAACTAGGCAGCTACCAGCTGCACCCAGTTTTGTTAGACATCTGCTTACAAGTTTTAGACGTAATTTTCTTTGAAGAAAGTCAACGAAATACTTATGTACCAGTAGGCTTAGAGCGTCTGCGAGTTTGGGGTCGTCCGCAAAATAGTATGTGGTGCCATGCTCAGTTGCGGAAAATAGAAGGCAAGCAGCAACAGAGCCTGACCGCCGATTTTCGCCTGTTCACTCCAGAAGGAGAGCTAATTGCAGCCTTGGACGGTCTGCAACAGATCCACGCTCGTAGGGATGCAATGTTAAGCATTCCGACAGAACCCTGGAAAAATTGGCTTTATGAAGTAGAATGGCGACCTCAAGTGGGTTATGGTCTTCCACCAAATTATTTGCCTACTCCAAAAGAAGTTCGCGATCGCCTTTCGCCCCGGTTAGTTCAGTTGATGACCCAGCCAAGTTTGGCAGTTTATAGGGAAGCATTAGCTCAGCTCGAAATTTTGAGCGTTGCTTACATTGTTTCTGCCTTCCGGCAAATGGGATGGGAATTTCAGTGCCAAGAGCGCTTTTCCACACCCCAAATAGCCGAGCAGTTGGGTGTGGTCAGTCAACACCAGCAACTGTTTAGGCGTTTGCTGGAAATAATGGTTGAAGTTGGGATACTCAAACGCAACGGTGAGCATTGGGAAGTGGTTTCCACTCCCGAAATTCAAGAGCCGCAGGAGGCGAGCGCTTACCTGTCCTATCTAGAGGCAGAAGCCGAGATAACCCTGCTGAGACGTTGCGGACCAAAACTGGGTGAGGTACTTCGAGGAGAGTGCAACCCCCTACAACTACTATTTCCTGAAGGAGACACAACTACACTAACTAAGTTGTATCAAGATGCCCCAATGGCACGGGTGACGAATACCATAGTCCAAGAAACTGTCCTATCAGCTCTAGAGCGTTTGCCTCAAGGACGGGGCTTACGGATTTTAGAGATAGGGGCTGGCACTGGGGCAACAACCTCGTATCTCCTGCCGCATTTAAAAGCGGATCGGACAGAATATGTATTTACCGATATCGGAGCCTTTTTCACGGCAAAAGCCCAAGAGCGGTTTAAAAATTACCCGTTTGTGCGCTATCAAATTTTGGATATCGAAAAAGCGCCGATTGAGCAAGGATTTGAACCCCATCAGTACGATTTAATTGTGGCGGCGAACGTGCTGGATGCTACTAGCGATTTGCGTACCTCTTTGCACCACATAAAGCAGTTGTTGGTTCCTGGCGGAATGCTGGTGTTGATGGAAGCAACTGCTCCAGTGCGTTGGGTGGATCTGACGTTTGGGTTAACTGAAGGGTGGTGGAAGTTTAGTGACAGCGAATTGCGACCCAACTACCCCTTGATAAGTGCAAAGCAGTGGCAAACACTCTTACAGGAGGTTGGGTTTAAACAAGCCGCGAATGTTTTCCTTAATGATGTAGCTCTACTCGATCAAATAGGAGATTTGCTACAGACGGCAGTGATTGTAGCGCAAGCTGAAGCTAAGCCCCCAAAAGCCATACCGAAGAACTGGCTACTGATGGCTGATAGTCAAGGCGTCGGTCAGCAATTGGGTGAACTGCTTCGTTCCCAAGAAGAGGTTTGTACCCTAGTTTTCCCAGGCAAGGAGTACGAACAGATAGCTCCTTTTGAGTTTAGGATCAACCCAGCTAATCCAGAACATTTTGAGCGGCTACTTGAGGGTTTACCTAACTTGCACTCTGTAGTACACTGTTGGAGTTTAGATGCAGTCTCTGCTCCAACGAAAGCCGACTTAGAAGTAACCTCTTTGAAAGGCTGTGGCAGTACGTTGCACTTAGTCCAAGCACTACTTAGAAAATTGTCTCAACCGCCACGTCTATGGTTAGTGACCAAAGGAGCGCAAGCCGTGAACAGTCACCACCTTCCAGGAGTGGCTCAATCTCCCTTGTGGGGGATGCACAAAGCAATCCGTCTGGAACATCCCGAACTCAACTGCGGGATAATAGATTTAGATCTAGAAGCGACGAGGGATGAGGCATCAACTCTGTTTGAAGAAATTTGGTCTGACGACACAGAAGACCAAGTCGCTTTTCGGAATCAAACTCGTTATGTCGCCCGACTGGTACGCTGTCACCAGACCAAGAGCGGTGATTCTGCTAGTCCTAGTGTCAGCTTCGATGGCGACAGCAGCTATCTGATTACTGGTGGCTTGGGGGATTTGGGTTTAGCAGTAGCCCGCTTTTTAGTGGAACGTGGTGCGCGACATTTGATGCTGTTAAGCCGTTCACAGCCGAACGACAAGGTAAAAAGTCAATTAAAAGAGTTAGAACTTTTTGGTGCTACGGTAGTTGTAGCCAAGGCTGATGTATCCGACTACGAGCAACTAACCCGAGTGCTGGCCTGTGTTGAGCAATCGGCAAACCCGCTGCGGGGGATTATCCACACCGCAGGCGTTCTGGATGATGGCATCCTACAGCAGCTTTCTTGGCAGCGCTTTGAGCGAGTGATGGCTCCAAAGGTACAAGGGGCGTGGAATCTACACGCATTAACCCAACATCTGCCCATAGACTTCTTTGTGCTGTTTTCTTCTACAGCTGCTCTGTTAGGTTCTGCTGGTCAAGCCAACTACTGTGCAGCCAATACTTTTATGAATGCCTTGGCATTTTATCGTCGGGCGCAGGGATTACCAGGCATGAGCATTAACTGGGGAACTTGGGGTGAGATAGGAATGGCGGCTCGAGGCCAATTACTAGATCGTCTTAAGCAGAAAGGAGAGGAAAGCATGGCTCCTCAACAAGCATTGCAGCCACTAGAACAGTTGTTCCGGGATTCCCCTGTACAAGTAGGGGTTTCGTCCATCAACTGGTCGCGTTATTTGTCAGAACAATCGACGAACTGGCCGTTCTTCACAGATTTCCACGTAGAAATTCAAAGAGTGCGTTCTTTGTCCGTGCAAGGGACAAAAGAGGAGAGCAAAGGAAATTCGCTCCGCCTAATCCTGGAGTCTGCTCCTCCTGCTGAGCGTCAACAGGTGTTGGAGTCTCGCATCACAGAACAAGTAGCCAAGATACTTGGATTTTCCGTTACTAGGCTGGACATCGCGGAATCGTTGACCAGTCAGGGACTTGACTCGCTAATGGCGATCGAACTAAGAAGTTGGCTCAATAAAGAGACTGGAGTGAACTTGTCAGTAATGAAAATAATGCAAGGTCCCTCGATTTCCCAGCTAGCAGAGCTAATACTTGAGCAATTAGCATTGGCGAGGATTATACTGTCAGCACCGCCATCCACTGAACTTGGTGAGGATATGGAGAAAATTGTTCTATGAACCTTAAGCAATTTGTAGCTGAACTTGCCGAGCGCGGTGTGAAGTTGTGGGTTGAGAGTGACCAGTTGCATATTCATGCGCCAAAGGGAGTACTAACATCAGAACTACGTGAAGAACTGGCATTGCATAAGGCAGAGCTTCTCAAGTTGCTGCACCATAGCAACGTAACTGCAAGCGATACTTCCATACCCCAGGTACCTGTTTCGCTCCGGAGGAACTTACCTCTCTCTTTTGCCCAGGAAGGACTATGGTTCTTGAGCCAGTTGGAGCCAACTAACCCCTTCTACAACGAACCACTAGCTTTGCGACTTCATGGTTACTTGAACGTCAAAGCGTTAGAAAAAAGCCTCAACAACATTATCCAACGCCACGAAGCGTTACGTACCAACTTCGCAAAGGTTGACGGGCAGCCAGTTCAGGTTATTGCTGAAACTTTGACCTTGAGTGTACCAGTAGTAGACTTGGGTGAGCTACCTGAGAGGGAGAGAGAATTTGCTCTTGCGCGATTAGTAACGGCACAAGTCCAGCAACCCTTTGACCTCACTAGCTCTGGGTTAATTCAAGCTTCTTTAATTAAGCTAACAGAGACAGAACACGTCTTGCTGCTAAAAATTCACCACATTGTCTACGATGGTCACTCACAGAATGTATTGGTCAGGGAGTTAGCAGCCTTCTACTC
>JAQYWP010000551.1 GCA_029379285.1 Rhizonema sp. PD38 | reverse complement strand
GTTATATAGTGATAAGAAGAAATCAGTAAAAATACGTTGGAGATGCTTGTTATATTCTGCCAGATCTGAAACGAAAAACTGTATGCTATAGGAATCTGCGTCATGAGCGATATCAGGCTGAAAATTGGCTTGTGGAACTACGACTGTACGCGTGCGTTGACCGATGGTAGCGTAAAGATTGACGGTATCGATGCCAGCTTCGAGAGCGCCCGCATTGTCTCGGAGATCTTTGAGCGCATGATCCGGCAGCGCGAGTTTGACGTCTCGGAACTGGGACTGACGTACTATTTGCGCACCCTCGACTTCGACGATCCGCCGTTCATCGCACTTCCGGTGTTCCCAAACCGCTGTTTTCGGCACTCGGCGATCTTCGTCAACACATCGACGAAGATCGAAAAGCCGCAAGATCTCGCAGGAAAAACAGTTGGAGAATTCGCTTTGTACGGCCACGATGCAGGTGTGTGGTCGAACATTCTGTCGGACGAGTATGGCGTCGAACCGAATCAGTGCCGTTGGATTATCGGTGGCCTTGATTGGCCTATGGCACCGATCAATTTCATCCCACTGCCGCATCCTGCGAATATCGACGTGACGTTAGCCCCGGAAGGCAAAGAGTTGGGAGAGATGCTTGAAGCGGGAGAGATCGACGCGCTGATCTCAGCCGATGTACCTAAGTGCGTGCTGAACAGGGCACCGCAGGTTGCGCGACTATTCCCTGACTATAAGTCAGTATGTTAAGCCATTGATGCATCTTATTTGATTGCTCAATGCTGGGTTTTAACTTGTAGATATAGCCGATAATTGTATTCACCACCTCCAAAATTTGGAGTACCATGGATACTGTATTTTGTTATCACAATTATGAAAAATAAATATGTCCGAATTAGACTCTCTGACAGACGGTTAAATAAGTTGCAGTGGTACTCTGCTGAAAACGGCAAGACAATGACGAGAGTGATTGAAGATTTATTGGACACCTTACCAGAACCCAAAAGACAAAACGACACAGGTAGTTGAAACAAAGAGTGTCGTTTTCATCCGCCATTTAAAAAACGTACATGTGACTATGGCGCGAAGCATGTACTTGGCGGCTTTCAACTTCCCGAATTCTTTTAGGTAAAGCTGGATGTGGCGTTCAGCCATGATGGCGGACGTGAGTGCAAAATATGAGCTAAGATCGATAAGTAGAAGTTCGTAAATTTCCGAACAGACGTGGACTTGGTATCTGTTTTATTTTATGGAGCAAGCACAGAAAATGCAGGTAATCCGTCTTGAGGCGCTCTCAGATAATTACATTTTTTTGCTGCACGATTCAGAGCAAAATGTAGCCGCAGTCGTGGATCCAGCAGAAGCAGAGCCAGTTTTAAAAAAGCTTAAAGAATTAAAAGCAGAGTTAGTGGCGATTTTTAACACGCACCACCATCAAGATCATGTGGGTGGCAATAAGCAGTTAATACAACAATTTCCTCGTGTCACAGTTTATGGTGGAGAGGAGGATCGAGGAAGGATTCCCGGACAACAAGTATTTTTGCAACAAGGCGATCGCGTCCCCTTTGCAGATCGAACAGGAGAAGTTTTCTTCGTTCCCGGACATACCCGCGCTCACATTGCCTATTACTTTGCGCCACAATCTGGAGAGACAGGTGACTTATTCTGCGGCGACACTCTGTTTGCAGGTGGTTGTGGCCGTTTATTTGAAGGCACACCGACGCAAATGGTAGATTCCTTGAGCAAACTTCGCTCTCTACCCGATGATACCCACGTCTGGTGCGCCCACGAATATACCTTAAAAAATTTACAATTTGCCGTCACCGTAGATTCTGACAACGCCGACCTACATAACCGCTATGATGAAGTGAAGGCACGTCGCAGTCGGGGAGAGGCTACCGTTCCCTCATTACTGGGAGTTGAAAAGCGCACAAATCCGTTTTTCAGGTGGGAAGAGCCTACTTTACAATTGGCCGTCAATAGTAACGATCCAGTGCAAACCTTTGCCCGTCTGCGAGGAATGAAAGATAAATTTTAGAAAAGTAGGTAGTTGCGATCGCTCCTCCTGCCTTCCGCTTGTGAAACTTTTCGCATACGGTGGCAGTGGGGCTAGAAGCTGTAAATTAATTTCTATTCATATTTACCCATTGCTACACATTTAAGGGTAAGTATTCTCTAATTATGTTAGAATTATTCCATGCTTAACTAGTGCAGGATAGTAACGCTCAGTTAAATGTGAAATTTAATAGACACGTGCTACGAACTAGTTTGATAAATTAAATAAACTTTAAGTCTCGTACTGGAAATCGTTTCAGTATCTCTAACTGGGGACTAGTGGTCAAGGAACCTGAACTCTGAAGCTTAGGTTCCAAGCTCAAATGCGCTTCTAGTTGAGCGAACTTACAACGTGGCGTTGAGTTGGTCCAGATTTATCCAGATGTGGGTAATTTTGTTCAGACTTTTAGAAGCGGTATGGAGCGATGAAGGTAAAATGTACTCTTGATGCGAAGGGAACAGGAGAAAGCATTTTGGATACGTTAGCCTGAGCAGGCGCACCCAAAGCATTAACATTATCCCAAATCGAAGACTTGCGGTTGGCAGCATCGAAAATGAATGGAGTAGAACGTTGGGCATTTATCAACAAGAACTACTCCCTTCCCGGTGTAAGATTACCTATCTCTTTAATCTTAAAACTTGGCTTCCTTGGCGCGGGCAGGTGCTTCAAGTCGGCAGAGCCTTTCGCCAGTCGCCTACGGAGGGAAACCCTCCTGCAGCGCTGGCTCACCAACGCACTGCCCTTGTCTTGGCGGTTTATTTTATTAGTATTCTTCTAGCGGGAAGGGAGTATTCAATCTATGGCTAAACTTTTTGAATCCATCACTGAAGAACTGCAAGAATTTATTCAAGCTCAACATCTTTTCTTTGTAGGTTCTGCACCCTTAAGTCCCACTGGTCATGTTAACCTTTCTCCTAAAGGTCTAGGAGGTTTTCGCGTTCTTTCTCCCCATCGTGTCGGTTACTTGGACGTGACAGGTAGTGGTAACGAAACCTCAGCCCATCTGCAAGAAAATGGGCGAATTACTTTTATGTTTTGCGCTTTTCAAGAACCCCCAAGTATTCTCCGTCTCTACGGTAAAGGATACACAGTTATTCCCAGTTCGCCAGAATGGGAAACTCTGTATCCCTTGTTTCCAGAGATTCCCGGAGCGCGTCAAATTATTGTAGCGGATATCGAAAGAGTGCAAACCTCCTGTGGTTTCGGCATACCACTTTATGAATATAAAGAACAGAGGGAGACTTTAGTCAAATGGGCAAAGAAAAAAGGTGAAGCCGGACTTAAAGAATATCATCAGCAAAAAAATCTGGTCAGCATTGATGGTTTAGCAACTCCATTGAGTAAGTCATGAGGCTTAGGAAAAGTTTTGGCTCAGGGATTGGCTGATTTCGGCGCAAAGGTAGTTGTATGCGTGCGGAATGTGGGTTCTAATTACTGCTGGACAGGGTGCATAATCACGCCCCGGTTTAACATTCGAGACTCAAACTCTTGACGAAAACCTGGTTGCTTGGGAACCCCCACAAACTGGATTGCCCCAGTCGATTCCATAAAAAACTGTAACCCAGATGATTGCTCTCCCTGCGCTAATAGAGATGAAATTAAATACTGGTAACGCTCTGTCATCAGCAACAATCGCTGATTAGCCGATCCGCGCCAGAGTAAATCCGCGTGCTTTTCTTCAATGTAAACACCATCTATCAGTAAATCGGTTCGCTGCAACAAATCTTGCTGTTCTGGTGTACCGTGCTGCTGGAGCTGCTCTAAGCGATCGCCCGTATAGCATACCACTCCCATATCAGCTTTCGCCCGAACTAAGTCTACCAACTCAGCCAATGCCTCAGCTTGCAGCATTGGTTCCCCTCCAGAGAAAGTCATCCCCTCAATCCCAGGCTGAGCCAGTACCCAATCTGCTATTTCAGCCACTGTCATTAGTTCGCCAGCTGACTCATCCCAAGACTCAGGCACAATACAATTTTTGCAAGCGAACTTACAGCCTTGTACCCAGATTACAGCTCTTTGCCCTGGACCGAGTACGCTTACCGGGGATTGACGACTAAATAGGCGTAAAATTGACATTACTTCAATATCTGACCCAATTTTTTAGAGACGCGCGATCGCGCGTCTTTACAGAGATTTGTGACAATTTAACTAAAACAGATGCGCTCCATGATATATCTGTTCTAGTAACGACGCATCTCGGCAAGGTATTTGTAGTAGTAGCGCAAATATTCCTGACGCGATTCTTGAGAACGACGTTTGTGATCCGCGTAAATGCTCTTGCGTTGATTTTCAAGATCGCGAATCCGATTATGTTGATCTTTGAGAAACTCGCGTTGATACCTGAGAAACTCGCCGTGCCATTCTCGAAAGCGACGTTCGCCATCCCGGACAAGCATTTGACGATAATGCTCGCTGTCTAGCTTGTCTACTGGGATATCATCAAGATTCGCCATAACTAAAACCTCTTAGGTTATATCGAATGATCAGTGTCTTTTCCATTGTTGCAGGAGCCATTCCCTGCGGGCAACACTTGCCAGCATTTCTGCTGATGCACCAATCTGACGTGCGCGATCGCTCCTTGACAAATCCAAACCGCTCAAAGTTTGGCACGCTCGGAAACTAGGTATCATTCTACCAGTACGAATTTGCCGTATTGTGCGAACAAGGATCACTTATTTACCCTCCATACGTCGTTTAGAAGATTTTGAAACTGATGGAACTTCTCGCAACAGTTCGTTAAGAATCGAGATGGCATCACTCTGAGAGAGTTTGGAACGCGACAGCAAAACATCCGCACAGATATCTCGAAAGTCACTGTTAGTCAGCACAACAGGAACATTACTGCTGTGACATACTTTAGCAACGATCAGACACGCTCGTAAACCGGATGATTTTTCCGATGTATGTGTACGCTCCCGAAATTTCTTAACCAGCTGCACAATCACTGAGGCATCTGCTCGAGTCAAACCTGATTTTTGGACAATAATCTCCTCTTGAGTCAGTTCGTCTGGCTCTGGAATATCAATCGTTACCAAGCGATCCATGAGTGCATCCTGAGTTTCATGAACTCCGCAGTACTCCTCTGGATTAGAGGTAAAGATGATTCGGAACTGGGGATGTGCGCGAATATATTCCTGTTGCTGAGAAGCTGCAGGTAGCACCAGTAGCTTTTCCTCTAACACCGAGAGCAGCACATTATTCACTTCAGGACGGGAACGATTGAACTCATCGTAAACTAAGGTAAAGCCCTCGCGGCAGGCAGTAGTTAGGCGGGCATCGCTCCAAGTGGAGCGGAATTCATCTTCCAGCTTGACAACAGTATGAATAAAATTATCAACAACTTTCTTACGGTTGTAGCCCCGTTGGTTACCAATTAGATCGGAGGACTTGTATTCATCATCTCCAAACATTAGTAAAATTGGACGCTCCAGAAGATTCGCCAAATGTATTGCCAGTGTTGTTTTGCCAGTTCCTGCTGGACCTCGCAAGTGAACTGAGAAGCCAGCTTGAAGATAGCGTAGGGCACGCTGCGTCAGACGATTGATTGTCGGTGTCTCGACAAAATTCTGGGAGTTAGCTTGCAGAACTGTAGTCATAGTTAATTGCTTTGCATCAAATTAGCATTAACACCTGCTGTTGCCGTGCAACCAGCAGGTTGATTAGACTAGATGCACTGCAACCCTTTATACTGCAGGCACAGCAGCTTGAGCAGTTAAGCCCACTGCTTCAGCATACTTCAAATAGGTTTCTACTGATGCGATCACAATCCGTGCTTCTATTGCTAAAAGTTCAATTCCCACAAGGGATACCCGTACCCACAAATCGATTACTACACCCTTATCAAGAATGCGATCAATGACTTCCGCCAGACTAGAAGATGAGTTTACTTTTTCAACTGCCATGATTATTTCTCTATGAATGTAGATAAATCTGTACCACCCAGGCGGTAACAGATTTGATTATGAATTACCTCATCTTAATACCAAAATAAATTTTTTTACATCTAAGTATTATATTTACTTCTACTTTTAAGT
>JAQYWP010000550.1 GCA_029379285.1 Rhizonema sp. PD38 | reverse complement strand
TTTTCTGTGCGATTTTCAAACTCTGCTGATAATAAGCAATTGCCTGGTTAAAATCCCCTGTTGCAGAGTAAGCATCTCCCAAACCTGCTATAGAATACCCCTTCCCTTTTCGGTCATTAATTTCCTGTGCGATTTCTAAACTTTCCTTGTAGGAGTCAATACCCTGGATGAAGTCTCCTCGTGCAGAGTAAGCATCTGCGTAACCGTTCAGAGAAGCAATCTTTTTAATTGAGATTTCCTTACTTAGACTCTGGCACTTTTTGTCTGTTGTTTCAGTTGTTACAGTTGTTGGTTCACTAATGCTGTTTTGAACCTCGCAGTCCCTTTGATCGTGTTTGCTTTTCATACTTTGGCAATCTTTGTATCCTCTATAACGAGTGGTGATTTTACGCTTACAGTCCCCCAGTCTGCCTTTCCATTCCTTAAAGGCTTCCAAACTCTGCCGATAATAGTTAATTGCCTGTTTGTCATTTTCTAAAGCAGAGTAAGCATTTGCCAGATAAAACAGAGAATCACTCTTTTGTTCAAGATGATTATTTTTTTGCGCTATTGTCAAACTCTGCTGATAATAGTTAATTGCCTGTTGGTTATCTTTTGCAAAATAAACATTTCCTAACCCAATGAAAGCATCTGCTTCTCCAGAGGTATCTCCGATATTTTGGTAAATCATTAATGCCTGTTGGTACAATTGCAACGCTGCTTCCCAATTATTGCTATTCAACTGCTTTTTCGCTTGTTGTATTAGTTTTTTTACTTCCTTATCTCCATTTTTTTTAATGTCAGCTAACGCTTGTCTTGGTATTAATACTAATAAAAAAATCCAATTTATTGTTGATAAATTAATAGTAAATATAGCTATTATAGCGAAAAATTTAATACTTTTTAATTGCATAATTTACAATCCTTTAGCTAATTGCTCGTCCTGTTTTCGTTGGAACTAAGAAGGGAATAAGTTGCCCAAGTCTGTGGAACATCTGACGGCAGACCCACTAATTGCAACACATTAGCCCAATCTGCTTTTATCTGTGAATTTTGTGGTTCGTTATGTCTAAGTTCTGCTAGGGTTGTCAGGGTTTCGTACCAAAAATTATTCTCGGTATAGGCTGATACGCGGGTTCTGTCTGACGCTGTTTTTAACTGATTGTTTAAAGCGGGACTAACAGGAATGCGTTTTAGACTACCATAAACTATTGCATCATCAGCACGATTTTGAGGGCTGCAAATCGCAGAAAAAACCCAATCGTACTCGTTGCCTTGCTGAAGCAGAGGCATTGTTTTTGGTAGTTGTAGTTCAATAACTCCTGACTTCTGGTTGAGCCGAAAAATTTTTGAATAAACTTTGTTACCTTGGCTGTCATGCAGATCAAACTCTGCATATACTCCTGAGTAGGGAACATAAAACCAAAAAGTGGGACGCTCACTAACTGTCTGCTCAACAAATGGAACCCCTTCTTTAGTTGAAGGTACTAAAGCTAGAATCTGTTTATCTAAATTAGAACAGGGACCACGCACTGCTCCTCCTCGTTGACGACCTGTGGGTGTTCCGCCTGGACGAGTGCCAAAGAAAACGCGTTTAATCTTTTCAACTAAATCTAATCTGTTTTGTGATTGTTCGGCTTGAGCAGGTGAAAGACCAAATAGCGAATGAGCCAATACCAAGACCAACATGCAAGCGAATGTTGCCTTTTGAGTAGCAGATATCTTTTGGTTCATAGTTTATGATTGATATTTGTTGGGCGAACTTGGGAAAAAGAAATAATATAAAAGACTATAGAACTAGTACCCACTAAAGCTAGAATTGGTGGAATGAGCGGTATCCAAAGACTAGCAACTGTTAGGCTGGTGAAACAGGTGATATATAACACCAAAATTCCACTTCCTAGAGCTATTCCTAGAGACTTCAATGAGCGCCAGTAGTAAGCAAAAATACCACCTGTCAAAGACCAACCCCAAATCCAGAGAATTTCTATACCCTGTGGCAAAACACCCAACAGCGATCGCCTATCAAGTACAGTACTCAGAATTTGACTGATCATATGTGCATGAACAACGGTACCATTGACTGTACCATAAGGTGTAGACCAATGGTCAGAAGGTCCTTGTTGCTCGGCATCACTGCCAATTAATACAATTTTGTCTCGCACATCCTCACCCTGAAATCTATTATTGAGAACGTCCTCCAGTGTTAACTCTTGGGCAATCTTGCCGGAACCAGTCGCACGATAATTTAGCAATACTTGAAACCCAGAGTTATCGACATCTTGATAGCCTCCAGTAAACGGTTGTAGTGCCTCAAAAACAACACCATCTAATTGCAAATTCTCTCCTAATTTGATGGGATCTTTATAACTGCTTCCTTTTCCTAGTTCTAGTTCTAAATAACGACGTGCTAGCAATAAGCTAAAAGATTGTTGTGCGAGACAATTAGCTCCTGGCACCTTATCTTGAACCATTAGATGACGACGCACTGTATTATCTAGATCTGAGACAAAATCGCTGAAGCCAATATTTTCTGGAGATACTTCCTGTGGGGGTGCAACCTCTTTTTGGGGATTTTTTTGTTCATCTATTGTCGGTACTTTGCAGACGGCAAAAATATTCTTTTGTCCTAATTGCTTTAATAAACCTGGTATAGTTGCATCAGCAGAAAAGGGACGATATAAATCTAATCCAATGAGTTTTGGCTGATGCTGCTCTAAAACTTCTAGCATACGGTTGAGAGACGGATCGCGTAAAGAGCCTTGTCCCTTCTCTTTTCTTTTATCTTGAGCTAGAATATCTTCATCAGTAATTTTTACAATTAACAGGCGTTTATCGATACCTTCATCAGGTCTGATCTGCATCAGATTGTCAAAAGCCTTCAACTCCATCCACTCCAAAGCACCAAAAAAGCGTAATCCTATTAATGTACCTGTGACTGTCAAACTCACGATGAATATTTTGCGGAAACTAAAACCACTCGGCAAGAATTGGTGGATTTGCTCACTTAATCCTGGTAATCTAGGATTAGATATTACATACTCAGGTTTGTGTGGAATTACTTCGCCTAAGTGTCGTCTTACTGGAGTAATTGAAGTTGACTTGCTGAGTTCTGAGTTGTAATTGTTGTTGAGTTTAAAGAGAATATTATCTAAGTTCGGTGCGTATTGTCCTCCTTCAAAATTAGACTTAAGTACCTGACAAAGTTGCTCAATAGAGTGTTCTAATCTTCTTTTTTGCAACAAATCAATG
Organism: Rhizonema sp. PD38; assembly: GCA_029379285.1. Classification (GTDB taxonomy): domain Bacteria; phylum Cyanobacteriota; class Cyanobacteriia; order Cyanobacteriales; family Nostocaceae; genus Rhizonema. The sequence goes on along the minus strand of JAQYWP010000550.1, from coordinate 2,853 downwards.
AGTTCTATTGCAAAGTCATTTTCTGGAAGAGTCCATATAGCACTTAAATTACTTGCATTAACGTTAATTTCTATACATAGTGCTTTTCGTCTGTCGGACGCAGCACGTCCGCTGAGTTGCAAAAGTTCTCTGAGGGTTGCTATATCCGCATCATCCAGGTCGTCCAGAGACATATAAATTTATAAAATTATAAAAAGTTATTTTTATGCATTCAAACTACTGACAATTGAGTTTAGCAACAATCGCCCCTAACTTATAACTATATCTTCCTCCCTGGAAATCAGACTCTAATTTTTTACAAAGTTTACAAATCACTCTTTCTAATCTTCTTTTGTGCAACAAGTCAATGAGTTCTACGGCAAAGTCATTGTCCGATAAAAGCCAGATTGCACTCATTTCTCCTGGGTTGAGTCCAATTTCAATACTCAATGCTCTTCGTCTTTCTGATGCAGCGCGTCCACTTAATTGTAAAAGTTCTCTAAGAGTTTCTATGTCAATATCATTGAGTTCCTGGTTAGCTTCAAGCTCTGGACTTATCTGTGAATTAACTATAGATTTTGATTGGCTTAACGCTTTATTTTTAATGAGAACAGGAATCTGCGCCTGAGTAATCTCTTCTAGCTGAATGGCAACTAAACCTTCGTCAAAAGCTCTTGGAAATATATCTATATTATCAGGATTCTCATAGCCCAAAGCATCATAAAAACCTTGAGCAAATGCGATCGCAGGCTTATCTTTAATCTCCTGATTCATGCCGATCACATAATTAATGTATTGACTGATGGCTTCGGCTAATTTAGCTGAATGGCAGGCATTGAGCAGCACGCAGTTCACGTAATTGGCATGTAACTTAAATAGTTGCGCTAATCCTTCCCCTGAGACAGGTTTATCACTTCCCCCATCATCCTCTAATAACAAACTGCCATCCTCTAACCCGTGTCCACAGAAATGGACAATTTGAGGACGTTCTTCTGCTAGAGCCCTGCGAATATCTTGTGGACGTACAGCAGTTCTCATCCGAATTTCAAATTTGTCTCGCCTAGCAGCTCGTCGGATAGCTGACTCAATTTCCCGAAACTCTTGATCCAAGCGCAAACCGTGAGGAATTGCTGTTAGAATTAATACTTTCTGTTGCACTAGCTAAACTCCTGTGACATTGATTAATCAGCTTCGCCAATAAAAATAAATGCAGCCCAATAACTAGGATTAGGATACTTCTTCATCGTTGCTAACATCGTCTCTCGGAGTGCATGTGCTTTATCAGGGTTGTGTTGTAATTGACGATAAAACTCTGGCATTAAAAACGCCGTAGATTCATCTGGTACCTGCCACAGAGAAACAACAATACTTGGCACACCAGCAGTAATAAACGCCCGTGGCAACCCAATCACACCATCACCTGTAATTCGACCCCGCCCTGTATCGCAAGCACTCAGTACAACTAACTCAGCATTGAGTTTCAAATTCAATAGTTCATTCGCACTGAGCAAACCATCATCCCCCTTCGAGGGTGCTAATGCCACTTTCCCTGGTATCCCTTCTTCTCCTAAATCATCAAGTAAACCGTGAGTCGCCAGGTGAATGATTTTTGCTGTTGGCAAAAGTTGTTTGACAACAGCCAAAGTTGCTTGATTCCCAGTCAGTGCTTGAGTATTTAAGAGTTTAGCAATCATATTTGCTTCGGTTTGCGCTCCCGGCAAGGGATCGAGTGGCTGTGGAGCTTCGCCAATTTTGGGAGACACAGAAGGCATCGTCGGATTACCCACAATCAAGGCATTACCCGGAATGCCGACTGAGGCTGAGTTTTGAGGAGCAGATTGTCGAGATTGTGATTTCAGTTTCTGTTGGTGGATTAACTCTAGTACTTGAATTGAGGGAGCAATTGAGATGGTATGTTTTTCAATCAGAAAATTGTGATTTGAGTCTTGGAGGGCAGCAAATGGAACCAGGAATAGAGACTCATGGGGAATAAAAATCACACGGGAGTCTGGGTTAGTCGGCAGTTGTTTGGCGATCGGTTGAATCAATATTTGGTACATTTGCTGCAAACAATTATTGCCTCGACAGTTCAGAGGACGTACTGTGGCCGTAGTGTCAACTGAAGCCGTACTATTAGTTGTTCTCAGGGTAGAGCGAGTCTTGCTGACTAAGCCTGTAATCACATCATTGGCAACACCACGCCCTTCGGCCAAAGTCGCTGCCGCCGTCCGTGCATCCTCTGAGGCAAGACCTAAATTCATCTTTTTCAGGTCTACTTTCTGGAATGTTACCTCTCCAGTGGGTTTAACTACCCAGATATACAAGTCTTCCCAAATAATGGAGTATTCCACCAAAGTGGCATTTTGCTGTTTGGCGATGTGTTGGATTTGACCGATACTCAGTGGAACTGGTGTAGAGGAGAGTTGCTGGCGTTGAGCAAGTAGTTCGATAAAGGCTTTGGCTCGACCTTGTTCAGCAACTAATAGTGCTTCAGTAGTCCGATTCTGAGCAACTAAGGCTTGTTGCAGCAACTGATAGGAATTAGCTTGTGTTTCAAAGATGGAGACTTTGAGAGCATCGTTACTACCCAAGTCTTTTCGGATCGATTCATACACTGCAATGGCTTTAAGCAGACTTCCTTCAGCAGCTTTTGGGTTGCCAGAATTGATCTGAGCAAGTCCTATATTATTGAGAGAAGCAGCCTCCCATTGTCTGTCACCAATCGCCTTTGCAATTGCCAAACCTTGGTTGTGGTAATCTATAGCCCGTTTGTAATCTCCGAGTGAATAGTAAGCCAGTCCCAGATTGCCAAGAGTACGAGCCTCCCATTGTCTGTCACCAATCGCCTTTGCAATTGCCAAACCTTGGTTGTGG
>JAQYWP010000549.1 GCA_029379285.1 Rhizonema sp. PD38 | reverse complement strand
GTTATGCACATAAATAAATTCAGACTTACTATAGTAATTACGGACTACGAATTATCCAGCTCATACTAATGTGACACCACTACCTCATCTCTTTCAGCTTTGATGATTTGTCGCTGCGGTTCTCATTGCTTAATGCACAGAAAGCAATGAGAGAATAATATTCGCTTCTGAATCATGAAGTTTTGCATGTTCACAGCAGGCGAGATTTCAATATGGCTTGCGGTAGATATTCCGACTGGGAACGCCCACAATAGTGCAATAGTAAATGGAAAGTCTCGCAAAACAACCGAACTAGTACCTATACGGACGCGATCGCCAATTTGGATTTTTGTCGATGGTTTGTGGCATCGGTACTGTTACGTTGATTGAAACTGGGGTTATCTTTCTGCTTATATCAGATAGCTCCAAAAGCAGGAGTGTATTCGATGCCGATTGGATTTATTAGATTGATTAAGTTGCACTCGCAAGCTTCAAAAGCAGATTTAAGAGAAATTTAAAATTTCTCTTAGGGTAGGGGTGCTAGTATTTTTATGATGGGGTACTAGTATTTATGAGGAAAAGGAGTAGGTACTTCTGTACTCAATACAAACACCTTTCCCTGCAAGGCTTTGAAGCGATTTAATCAAGAGATTTTTACAAAAATTAACGTGTACTCATCTGCACTAAGAGATGGGTTAAAAGACCTTGAAAATCAACTTTCTGTATATGCAGTTACCTTTCCTTATTCTATTCCTTCGAGTGTGAAAAAACAAGTCCTCACAATTTTAAATTCAAAATGTGCATATGTGGTGTGTGGCTCGCTGTGCGCGTGGATTTCAGCGCTCAAAACAAGCTTTCATTGTCAGGATTCAGAATCGGTGAATTCAGAATTCAGCTTGGGACAAAGCTTCATATCTATAGTTTCAATTCTTGAAGTGACAAGCATTCTGACTTTTGACGAACCCGAAGGCGAGTGCGTCTCTCCCCTAGGGAGACGGGGCTGACTCCTGTACAGGCAGATTTTACCAGATAACTTACCAGAGCCAAAATCAATTGAACCCGAAGGCGAGTGCGTCTCCCCTTGGGAGAAGGGGCTGACTCCTGTACGGGCAGGTTTAACCAGATAACTTACCAGAGCCAAAATCAATTGGTTAAACCTGCCCTTACTCCTGAATTCTTACCTTTCATTTATTTACGCATGCTTACTTAGCAGCCTTTACAAGAATTTCATATTTCTGATGCAACTTCTATATATTTGAACTTATATATGACCATATTCTTTTACTCATTACCTAATTGAGCATTATTTTCTATCACAACCTTTAGAGCCTGCCTTTACCCGTTTGCTCAGCCGATCCTTGCCTTGAATTGCCCTTGATTCAATGAGAAATTCTGGAATTTCCCACAACTCGGAATCATCGAGGTTGTATTGTTCGCAAACAAGGCTGAGGCGGATGCCAGAGCTGGTAACGGGGTTGACAGAATGAGTCAAATTACCTTGGAAAAAAACTAGGGTATTCGATTGAGGAATGATTTGCCCACAAGAACGTTTTTGCGATCGCAGCACAAGTTCTCCTCCGACTAAATCAGTAGGTACGACAACGTAGAGAACGCTGACGACTGTCGGAGGTTCAATGGTTTTGCAGTAGGAACGAAGAGAGCGATCAATATGAGGATCGACACGAGATCCCGATTTTAATAACAACGGGTTAAGATAAAAAGCATTGCACTCTGCTTGCAGTACTTGGTTCAGATAAAGCTGAAAATAAGGAAAGTGTTGCTCAACTGTAGCGAGATGCGATCGCCTAAACACCACAGAAAACCCTTTTGTCCCCACAAAGTCGCGATTCAGATTATTCAGCGTTAAATAAGGACACCCCAAAACTTGCCCCTGCAACTCATTCAGGTAATTTCGATCAAAAGCATTCTGCTGTTGGTGATAGTAGGTTAACATAATTCATAATTATTACGTAAAGTTTATCGGGCATTTCTCCTCACAATTGATCGTATGAAATGGGAACAGAATGTAACTCCGGGTTCAAGGAATGATGTTAATCGGCTGAGGTACGCTTTTCAAAGTAACTTTAAAGATTTTAAGGTAAGAGGCGAAATTTGAGTTTAATGTTCTGGGCATTGTACATTTTATTGGGCAATTGGCTCTAGAACGTTAATTACGCGCCACTGCCAAACAATTTAGCAATAATTGTCATTGGGAGATACAGGCGCTGCGACTGGTCAGGAAACGCCATAAACTGATGGTGTTCGTAAAAATCACGCGCTTTGTCATCCTTCGCATCAACCACAACAGCCATTGAAGCAATCTCACTATTGAAGCTACGCCGCAATGCATCCATTAAAAGAAAAGAGCCTATTTCTTGCTGCTGATAGCGTTGATCCACAACTAACCGCCCTAAAAGAGTCGCAGGAACGAGTGGGTATTTTGGCAATTTCTTAGATATCTCTGGCGGTAATTCTGCCAAAAGCATAGCTGTAGCCGCCAGAGTATAGTAACCTGCAATCTTATCGACCTCGCGATCAACTATAACAAACAAAGCAGTGATCTTTCGCCGCATATCCTGGCTTGCTTGTTGCTTCAGGTATCGATCAAGCGATTCAACTCCACACTCAAAATTAAAACGGTTATGTTGAGTATTCAACGGTTCAACAACATAAGCAAACGGAGGATTCACTCACAAAACTCCATACTTTGTTTGTATCGTTTAGCCGCTGCCAATAATGCTGCTCCCGGCTCTGGGGGATTTAGCAAGGCTTCGACAAAGGCTTCGCTATCCCGCTTGGTTAAGCTCATCAGTGTGTGTTCCTGAATGGTACGAAGTGCTGCCGCATGAGCACTGCTGACAACAAAATCTGTCAGCGTTCTACCTTCTAGAGAGGCGGCTTGTTGGAGCAATTCTTTCTGTTCCCGAGTTAGTCTGGCTTCCAAACGTTCCAGCTTACCATGCGTTCCTTCCCCTTTTCCCTGATTTCTAGCATCCTGTATGGTCATCTTGCTTTTTGTATTGACTTCTTTTCTTAAAGATACGGCAAAATGCCGTACAAAGCCACTATTCCATCGCCCGAATCTGTTGATTAGCTTCTTTTTGTGCTTGGAGTAAAGCTTGCTGTAGTGGTTGTTGTCCCAACATGGCACTAACGAACTGATTGTCAAAGTTGTTGACAATTGCGGCTGGATATTTGCCTGCTTGCCACGGGAGAGCGTAATCAACTCCTGCCACAAATGCAGATCGTAAAGGATCTTGATCGTAGCCTAACTTTTTTGCAACCGACTTACGCGTGGGCAGGGTAAAACCTGTTTTTGTCCACTTGAACATACCTTCAGTGCCTGTAAGATAAGAAATCAATTTCCAAGCTTCAGCTTTGTGTTTTGCTTGTTTGTTCATTACGTAGGCAACGCTAAATACCATTGTGGCTTTTTTACCATTTATCATCGGTACTTCTGCGGTTGTAAATTTCAATTGCGGAAAAGTTTCTTTCAGATAGAGAATTGCCCAGTTACCTTCAATAACCATTGCCACTTTACCTTGACCAAACATTTCGCTACCTGAGTTGGTCCCAAGATCTGATTGTTGTGCCGAGGAACGATCTTTTCGATATTGACTTACAACTGGGTGCAGTGCTTGCAAGCTGGCGGGACTGGCAAATGCTGCGTAACCATTCCGGTGAATAAGTTCTCCGCCAAACGCTTTGATTTTGTAAGCCTGACGCGCTAACTCCGGAATTTCTCCAAAGCCGTACTGGTCTATTCTGCCATCTTTATTACGATCTTCTGTGAGTTTCTGCGAGTATATCAGTAGTTCGTTCCAATCTCTTGGTGGAGTGGTCAAACCAGCCGCTGAGAAGGCTTCTTGGTTACAAAACAGGGCAAGTGTTGAATAATCCTTGGGAAAACCATATATATTGTTATTATACTTAAAGCTATTGAGTAAGGTCTCCTCAAAATCACCTAAGTCAAATTCGGGCGTGATGTAATTATTCAGAGGTTCCAAGACATTCTGACTCATCAGAAAAGGTGCCTCAAGCACATCCAAGTAAAAGACATCAGGCGCAGCTTCTCCAATCAAACGAGTTTTAATGACATCCATGTATTGATCGGCGATGACTTCATATTTGACTTTAATCGCCGAATGCTTTGCTTCAAAATCTTTAAGTACGTCTCTCAACAGTTCTTGCTCAGTTGGACTAGCACCCCAACCGCTAAGTTTAATCACAATTGGAGTAGGCAGTCTGGAAATACCTGGTATGAGTAGTTTATAAAAACTAAAAATCAGGATGGCGATCGCCACCACTAATCCCAAATACTTAAATATGCTTCTTTTGTTCACAGTCAGATAAAAACTCTTCTTCCCAACTTACCTTTTGACCGTTAAGAAGTGAAATTGTCTCAATTTTAATTTTTGTTGAGAAATGTAAGCTAAAATAACAAAGAATTGTTAACACCGCTGGAGATGTATCACCCAATCAGGGTTTAATGTATCATTTAATACTTAAAGGGAAACATGTTGATGCACTTGGCGTTCAGGAAAATAGAGTAATGCGAACGTGTTTAAACGCGAGAGACAAAAAACTTTTTCCTTATCCAATCATGGAACAACGACCTTTAGATTGTTGTACTCAGGAAAGCTCCTCGCCTCTGTTGAGAAAGCCGTCAAGAAGAAAGGCAGAAGCCAGAAGGCAGAGGGCAGAAGGAAAGACGATCAGTGAGGGCTTAAACTCGCCACTGATTGACCACCTTTTCAAAGATTTGGTGGAGGCTGGGACCAAAATTAGGCAAAGCTGGGCATTCGGGCAGTTCCAAAATTCCTTCTCTTCTTTATTCATTCAGCATAGCTGCCTTCTGCCCTCTGCCTTGCTCGGCTCGAAGGGCTGCACTACTGAAATGTGGAGGTAAGTTATGGATTCTTTGCCGTTGGAAGCTCCGTTTGCTTCGGAAGTATTATATCAGAGGGCTGTTTCAGAAACAGATCTCTATGTCTCTGAACCCCCAAGAATAGCTAAGGATGTTATTCGTACCAGCCTCAAAGCTTCAAACTTGGATGCCTTTTTTACAGGAGCTTTTTTAATCACCACTAGCGGTATTTTGCTCAGCAATTTTTTAGTAAGTTTGGGTGCAAGTCCGGTTGTGTTTGGGTTACTATCCTCAATTCCAATGCTCGTCAATTGCATGCAACCCTTGGGCGCATACCTCTCGGAACGCACAACTAGTCGCTTTCAATATTCTCTTCGTATCTTTGTCCCAGCGCGGCTATTGTGGCTAATTCTTGTCTTTGGCATTGTCAGCTTCAGCTGGGAATGGCTTGATACTCATCAGTTAATAGAATTGACGCTATTAGTCGTTTTAATTAGCAACCTTGCAGGAGCGTTCGGCGCTGCATCCTGGCTAAGTTGGATGGCAACTTTAGTCCCTCGGCAATTACGAGGACGGTATTTCGGTTTACGCAATAGTGTTACCAGCTTGACCATGATGATTTGCGTACCTTTAGCAGGTTTAGCTGTATCAACCTGGCCCGGTGGAAACTTACAAGGTTACGCATTTATTCTGTTTTTAGGCGTGATTGCAGGGCTACTTAGCATCGGTTGTCAGTACTTCCAAAAAGATGTAAACCCGCAAGTACAGAATGCGAGTGATCACGAGTTTTCTCCTCAAAATACAAATTTAAATGATATAGAAGTAATTAGTGATAGTACCGAGACTCCAATTGAGACTCAGCTTCTCCCGGATGCAAGTGCTAAAGATAGCATCTGGAAGAACTTTAACTTTTTAATGTTCTTGCTTTACTTTAGTTTGTGGATGTTTGCAGTTAACCTCAGTCTGCCGTTCTTTAATCTCTACATGTTAGAGGTGCTAAATTTAGATGTTAGCTTGGTAACGCTGTACGGCAGCTTTCAGGCGGGGGCTAATCTGATCATGCTCATTGTCTGGGGTAAGTTGGCAGACAAAATAGGCAATCGTCCCATCTTACAAGTTATTGGGATTGTGGCATCAAGTGTTCCGTTACTGTGGTTAGGGATTGGGACTAACAGTATAGACCTTTGGTTGTGGTTACCGTTAATACATATATTTATTGGTGGTAATTGGGCAGCTCTAGAT
>JAQYWP010000548.1 GCA_029379285.1 Rhizonema sp. PD38 | reverse complement strand
CTGCTCCCCCTGCTCCCCTTGCATCCCCTGCTTGCCTAAATGTATCAACTTTAAAGTGAAACGGTATGAGAGGATGTCAATCCTATTGGTGATTAAGTGCCCGGATAGGTGCAAAACCAGATTGCTTTACTAGTCTTTGACCTTCAATGCTTAAGAGCAAGTTAGCATAAGCTGTACCAGCTTGTTCATCTAAACCACCGTCTTTTTTAATGATCACATACAGCTTCCGAGTCAATGGATAAGAACCATTGGAAAAAGCCAGTTGATTTATTTTATTGATGTCTTTCTCGCTGAAGGGAGATACGAAAGGTTTGTCAACTTCATATGCTAGAGCGCCGGTCGAGTAGAAGGTGTTGACAAAATAGGCATAGTATGTATAAGGAGTGATGTAGATAACTCAAAGCTTTATACAACAATGTCTGTTTGATAGCTTAAAAAAGCAAGCACCTCAGAAAGGTGCGTGAAGGGTTTTCAGAAAAGTGCTGTGGGGAAACCGACTTGCACAACTGATTCACCGCAATCAATATCAGTAATTCGCAATCTGATCAATATCTCTAATTGCAGGTTCGGTGAGGCGAAATTGCTCGGTCATGCTTCGTCTGAGACACCGTAGCGCGATCGCAGATTGGTACGAATTTGAGCCATCGCAGTTGACCCATCAACGACTTTACCCTGTTGAGATGCCTCCAATCCAATGCGTGCTTCTTGCTGAAGCTCTTCCAGGCGTCCTTGATAGATGTCTTCTTGCTGTTCTAGGAGTTTTATACCTGCAAGAATAACTTTGATCGCGCTTTGATACTTACCATTACTCAGTTGACGTTGTAGCAAGGCTTCTACGTCCGGTGGCAAAAAGATTTGCATGGATTTTTCTAAAAAGTAAGAGCAATTTTAATTGTAAGCAATAAGCAAAGCCTTATGTATTAAGTAGGATTGTCTCAACCGATGCGCTGGTTGCTTCTTGGATGTAGAAAGGTGCGAGAAAGCTTGTGTTTAGGTAGATCAATATCTTGCCTCTTGGCGTAAACTTTGGATGATTTCTAGATTACTGGTGGCATTCCCATTGGGTCAAGGGTTGCTAGTAATTGACCGTACTGCAACAAGTCTGGGCGTTGATCTTTGGAGTAGCCATAACGCAGTAGACTTTCTTCTGGTGATTCAGAGTATTGATGATTAACTGAAAAGCTGCTTGTATCCGCTCGTGCAATCAGAGTAGGTAATTTGTAGGCACGAATCAAATGCCGCTCTTTTTACCAAACTACAAATCAGCCCATCACACAACACCTTGAAAGGGCTAGTCCTAGACTACTGGAATGAATGAGCGTCGATTAAGAATAAAATACGGTTTTTATATCGGAATATAGTTTTTTTTTTAAAACATGATACAATTTTGTTCAGAAGTCAATACCTACTGAGACAGATGAGTAAACAGGCTGGACACTTACACCATAGCTGGGTGCAATCTCAGAATACTGCCCATTCTGAGATGAGACTGCAGCAAGTGCAACAACAAGAGCAAATGTTCTACTATTTTGCCTATGGTTCTTGTATGTGTCCAGTAGATTTGAAGCGATCGCTGGGTGAGAACACTCATCCTTACGTCATTGCTACTGGAACGCTGAAAGGTTATAAGCTTGGGTTTTACCGCCGTTCCCCAAGTCGCAACTGTGGTGTTTTAGATGTAGTGAAAGATCCCCAAGCGAAAGTGACAGGAGTTCTTTATCAACTCCCTTGGCGATTGAGTGATTACTTAGACAACCGCGAAGAGGTACCGCATGGTGGATATCGTCAAGAATTTGTGGATATTCACTCTTCTAATCAGATTTACAACAATGTTCGTACTTACGTCGTCGTCAACAAGCTCGCTGAGGAAGTCGCACCCAATGACTGGTACTTTAATGTTGTGCTGCGGGGTGCTGTTACCTGTGGATTACCAGAGGAGTATTGCTGGAATTTATTCAACCATATGCATCAATTACAGCAGATTCAGCTAGCCTTTGGCTAATAGCTAGTACCGCTACCTTGGAATTAAAAATTTGTCTTGGAAAGTTAAGCTTATAAAAATTACGAGGAGGGAAACCGACTCCGCTTACTTTCCAGGCACGAGTTAAAAAAAGCTTGGATTGTAAGCAATAAACAGTTCCGAATTGTCGGTTTATTTCCGCCATCGTTTACTAGTAAGCGCAAGGAATTAAGGTGATGATATCTACAAGTGTTAATCCTGCATCAGGCTACATACGCATACGGGTTCCCCAGCAATATCTTCGCCAACCCGTTGTCTCACGATTAATTTCGCGATACAACTTAATCATTAATATTACAGCAGCTTTTTTAGAACCTCACACGGCGAAAGACGGTTGGTTTAATCTTGAAATTCAAGGTAGTTCTCAACAAATAGAAGCAGGTTTTGCCTATCTTGAAACACTGCAAGTAGAGATTGTACAGTTGCAGATTACAAGCTGTGTAAAAGAAAGTATGGAAAACGTGAAAAGTAGCGTTAATTCCAGTCACCTTGAAGACGATGAAAGAGTTGACTCAAGTTTAGGGGAAGGACAAGCAACTCGCGCTAAGTTTCAAGTCTGCATTCCCAAGATGTATCGTTCTTCTCCAATCATAACAGGATTGGTTTCCTGTTATGGATTAACTGTTAATATTACCGGAGCCTCATTAAATTCCAAAACTGAAGATGGTTGGTTTGATTTAGAACTTTGGGGTAGACGTCAACAGATTGTCGATGGCTTAAGATATTTAAGAGAATTAGGTTTGCAAATTTGGTTGTCAAGCAGACAGGAAAGTTTGCTTAATTAAATCTCCTGACTCCTATCCTGATGTCTATCAAGGTATAAAAAATGACCCATGATTGCTGCGGACCCGGCTACGCTTCCCCAGAAGCCGCAATTCAGGCAGAGCGCGAAAAGTTGCTTTATACAGTTGCACTTTACGTGGGTACTGGTATTGAAGAGCCTGATTACCTCGCAACTATAGATGTTGATCCCCAATCCTCAACTTACTCCCAAGTGATTCATCGCTTGCCAATGCCCTATATTGGTGATGAGTTGCATCACTTTGGCTGGAACGCTTGTAGCTCCTGTCACAATAATAGCAGTAAATCCCGACGGTTTTTGGTGATTCCCGGTCAACGCTCAAGCCGGATTTATATTGTTGATACAGGAGATGGGGGTGCTGCTATTCATAAAGTTATTGAACCAGAACAAATTAAAGAACAGACTGACTTAAGCGCTCCACATACAGTACACTGCTTAGCAGATGGTCATGTAATGATTTCCATGCTGGGCGATCGCGAAGGGAATGGGCCTGGTGGCTTTTTGTTACTGGATGAAAATTTTGACATTGTTGGACGTTGGGAACGCAAAGCTGATGCCATGCGCTTTAACTATGATTTCTGGTATCAGCCACGTCACAACGTGATGGTGAGTAGTGAATGGGGCGCACCCAAAACTTATTTTCCTGGTTTTAACCTCAATGACGTAGCGGCAGGAAATTACGGTCATCAACTGCATTTCTGGGATTGGTCGAAACATGAGATTGTTCAAAGTTTTGATTTGGGTGAAGAGGGGTTAATTCCTCTGGAAGTGCGCTTTCTCCATAACCCGGATAGCACGCATGGGTTTGTCGGTGCGGCACTCAGCAGCAACATCTGGCATTGGTACCAAAAGAGCGATCGCTGGTTCGTCGAGAAAGTCATTGATGTGCCATCAGTGGAGGTGGAAGGATGGGAAATTCCAGTGCCATCGTTGATTACCGATATCCTGATTTCTATGGACGATCGCTATATCTACTTCTCCAACTGGTTGCATGGCGATATCCGTCAGTATGATATCACTGACCCAACTCATCCCAAACTCACAGGTCAAGTTTGGTGCGGTGGCTTGCTGGGTAAAAACCCAAAATTGGCAGGCGGCCCACAAATGTTGCAACTGAGTCTTGACGGTAGCCGACTTTATGTCACCAATTCCCTGTTCAGCAGTTGGGACAATCAATTTTACCCTAACTTGTCCCAGACTGGCTCATATTTGTTACAGATTGACTGTGATACTGACAACGGTGGTATGAAAATTAACGAGAATTTCTACGTTGACTTTGGTAAAGAACCAAATGGTCCATCCCGCGCTCATGAGATCCGCTATCCTGGAGGAGATTGTACCTCGGATATTTGGATCTAATTGAACATTCCACTGTATTTGGCATCGCGACTCTTATAAAACCAATCTGTTTTCTACTTGACAAGTCGTATCCGGAATGAGTACGCTTTTATAGAGGAGATTCAACAGGGTTTTATTAAGGAGCGAAATTTATGTTGCCGAATAAAGAAGGACAAAAGGTTCCCGACGTTACTTTCCGTACTCGTAAGAATAATGAATGGGTGGATGTGACAAGTGATGACTTATTTAAAGGTAAGACTGTCATAGTTTTTTCTCTACCCGGAGCTTACACTCCTACTTGTTCATCAACACACCTTCCCGGATATAACGAGTTGGCAAAAACTTTTCAAGAGAACGGTGTAGATGACATTATCTGCATGTCTGTGAACGATACCTTTGTCATGAATGAATGGGCAAAATTCCAAGAAGCAGACCATGTAACAGTTATACCCGATGGGAATGGTGAATTCACTGAAGGTATGGGAATGCTCGTGGATAAATCAGACCTGGGATTTGGCAAACGGTCTTGGCGCTATTCTATGTTAGTCAAGGATAGCGTGATTGAAAAGATGTTTATTGAGCCAGAAGAACCAGGAGATCCATTCAAGGTATCTGATGCAGAGACAATGCTGAGATACATCAACCCAGAAGCCGTGAAACCTAAACTAGTTTCCCTGTTTACAAAAGTTGGTTGTCCCTTTTGTGCTCGCGCCAAAGAAATGCTCAAGGAAGATGGCTATGAGTATGAAGAAATCGTTTTAGGTCAAAATGTGACAACTCGTTCGTTACGGGCTGTGACAGGTGCAACAACTGTTCCCCAAGTGTACATTGATGGTAAATATGTTGGTAGTTCTGAAGAATTAGCCACTTACCTTGGGAAGTAAATAACACATTTGTTAGCACAGGGCTATTAGCTATCAGTCTTTAGCTGACAGCCACTTAAACACCTAGAGTGTGGTCGATTTACATTAAATAACCACTGTAATTATAAAAAGCTATTGAGTAGAACCACTAATGATCTACTCAATAGCTTTTTCAATTCAACACTCCTTAAACAGGCTTTAAAAACCGCTATACGGTATGTGCTGAAGAAGAAGCGTAGGCGTATTTAGTCCCACCATCAGAAATAGCACCAGCTACCGAGCCAGCAGCGCTTCCCTGAATGTTGTCAGTAATTGTACTGGTAATGAGACCATTTTGTCTATTTACAGAATAGGCTGCATAATAGCCACTAGACGTAGCAGAGTTATTACTGCTTGACCAAGCACCGTAAGGTGAGTATACAGTAATTCCATCTCCGCCTTGTATTTGACTATTACTATCAAGTTCAGTTTCACAAAAGCTGAGGTCACCAATTGTTAATGTACTCATAAGTACCTCTCTTAAAACAAGTGTATTGCGAAAAAACTTTTCCAGTGATTAGCCATTTATCCCAAAGAAAGTTATTTATAAAATTCCAAAATTACTATTCACAAAGTAGTAAAGCTTAGGTAAGTATCGATGAAGATATCTTTAGACCTAAGTTTTTCGTTCCACTTCGATTCACATAAGGAACTTTATAAATAACCTGTAAATATTGCCAATTGGCAATATTTCTACCTAAGCAGCAGTTGAGTGAGAGGTAGAGCTAGAGGAAGAAGAATTGGTTGGGTAGTAACCATAGTATGGGTAGTAACTATAGTAGTTGTTAGTCCCTGAAGAAGTGTAAGTATTCGTGCTGGTATAAGTAGCAGAGAAGTTACGACCATTTGCAGACGAACCAGCATATGCATCGCTAAATGCTTCTCCACCTACAATGTTGTTATCTTCGGATACAACTTCTAGATGAGATAGATCAGAAATAACCATGATATTCTCCTAAAAATTCTGAATTTTGTTTGGGTGAAATCTGCATCACTACTTTTTTAGTGACAAATAAATAGTAACAT
>JAQYWP010000547.1 GCA_029379285.1 Rhizonema sp. PD38 | reverse complement strand
GCCTAAATGTATCAACTTTAAAGTGAAACGGTATGAGGGGTGCCCTCATCTCACAGGTGTAGGTTTTTTACAATTAGGTGAAGGCTTGACTTGGAGGACAAGGAGGGAAAGTAGACTCTTGTTGGAAAACCGAACTATAAATGGTTCGCGAAGATACAAACAAACTGGCTCACTAGCCTATTTTTCAGCGATTTTTATCAATGCCCACCTAGTTGCTTAAAATGCAACTAAAAAAAAGTATCTTTGACTACAAAATTTGCAGGCGTAGGCGCAGCCCGCCGCAGGCATCGCCCATTAGGAAACAGTTTGTGATCTACTGAAATTGTTTTATGCTCTCCTTGACTTTTAATTCTGTATGTCGGTAGGATTACAGTTGTTTAAAAACCTAGCCATTTCTTGGTACTGAAATGTTAAGCCAAAAATCACTATCACTAGGGTTCTCTGTCATTTCATTCTTCACAATCGCATCAACCAACTTTGGGGTTAATCGTGTACTAGCTGACAATAGTCGTCTGTTCAATGAACTTGAATCTCGCGTCATTACTAACCCGACGGAGGAACAGAAGCAACAGATTGCAGAAGCAGCTTTTATCTACGCCTACCCTTTGGTAGCTGAAAAAGGCAAAGAGTATCAAGATCTGGCGCAGCAAAATCCGGTGAATCCAGAAGGTTCCCCACTAGCAATTGTTAACAGCCAATTTAACCTGAATTCGCGACTTTCTACACCTACGGATCCTTTCTTTGGTCCTAATGTTGACACGCTCTACGGAAACGCCTACTTGAATTTGAGTCAAGGCCCTGTTACCGTAACTGTTCCGGCAAATCCCAATAATGACTTTTATTCCATAGACGTACTCAATGCCTACGTAGATACTTTGGGCTACATTGGCGACGTTGGACCAAGCGTGACTACCCCTGGTAGCCTCAATGTGACAGCGCCTGGTAGTTACTATATCACTCCACCAGGCTGGCGCGGGATTGTTCCGAAGGGGTATACACAGATTAAGTCCGATACTAATTCGATCTGGCTACTCTCTCGAACTTATGTCACTAATCAAGCTTCTCAAGATAGTTTAGCTTATGCTCTGAATCTACAGTCCGGGTATACCATTACTGGGCCAGGCGGCAGTGGCTACACCCAGCCGACGGTCGAATCTGAATTTGCTGGTGTATTTGCTCTGGGGCAAATTCCTCTAACCCCTAGACAGCTTGCCGATATAGCCACAACACCGACGGACGATCCCGCTACTGCTCTAGTCGCATTCCAACAATTAAACGCGGATTTGTCAGATAATCCTCTATCAGTGGGAGGTGGGGGGCTATCCCGAGCCAAACTCAAAAACCTCATCGCCAATTTCGCCTTGATCGGCATCGGTGATGGCAAGACTGGCCGTCCCTCCTCATCAGGTCCGACAATCACACAGGCACAGGCGGTGGCAGCGCTCCAAGCTGCCCTACGAGACACGAGTGCTAGTAGCGGCACCCTTGGTAGTTTTGGAACGAACTACCTTTATCGGACACAGACCGCTAGGGTTGGTATTGCTGCTAACACACCCCAAGAATCAATTTATTTTACTCCATCAACATCTGACGGAACACCCCTTGATGGGTCAAAGACATACACCATTACCTTTCCGGCAGGAGGTTTGCCACCTTCACTCCCTGGTACTAATGGCTTCTGGTCTTTAACTGCTTATGATGCTCGGGGTTTCTTAATTCCTAATCCCGACAATATTTACTCTGTTGCTACCAATACACCTAATAATTTGGTATATAATGCTGATGGCTCGCTAACTATTACTCTTTCGGCTACCAAACCAGCTTCAGGAACTGCTAACTGGTTGCCCATTCCAGCTGGGAGTCCTTTCCGCCTAACTGGGCGAGACTACTTACCAACCGAGGCAGCTCAAAATGGTGGCTATACATTTCCAAATCTTATTCCTGTTTCCACAGATAAGTAAATTCGGCGAAGTAAAAAATCGTCCTCAATAGCCTATATTGAAGAGCTTTTTTCTCCCCTTGGTACTCACCCTATCCATTAGTCACATCTTTCTTGACAATCTTGAAATTCAGATCTTACGGGCATCTTGAAAACTGAGGTGTTCAGCATACTTGACCTGCCCTCACTCGCAAGGCAGCTATGAGTCACAGGCAGAGTGCAGAAAGAAGGATGTAGTTTTTTATACTATTTAATACCTCTGACTTTTGACTTTTGACTTTTGACTCTTGAGAAGCGACTGACCTCTGCCAAAGCCGCCACAAATCGCGAAGTCTTGGGGCAAAGCTCGCGGGACAGAAGATTCTGTCCCGCAGACTTTGCCTTGAGAGTACTCTCTCCCCAGAGCTTCGCGCGAAGTCTGCCGGGAGAAGCGCGTATCCCGAAAGGCTGTAGCTTCGCGGCTCTGTGCCCCCACCATACCGTCCGTATGTGGTCTTCTTCCATCAATGGGGGTATTGTCGCGAAACTGCAGCATAGCTGCCTTTCTTGATGAATAAATAATTTGGCGTTGCATAATAGAGGGATGAATTGAGGTATTCTACTGTGCATTGTCCATACTGCAAGTCTACGGAGATTAGGAAAAATGGTAAACGGAGAGGTAAACAAAATCACATCTGTGTAAGCTGTAGTCGTCAATTTATAAATGTTTATAGCCCACCAAAAGGATATTCAAATGAGATAAAACTTGAATGCTTACAAGCTTACGTTAATGGCGCGGGATTCCGAGCGATCAAGCGCACCAAAGGAGTTCAGACGCTCGCGGACTCGCTAACGCTTCGCTATCATACAACTATAATTAATTGGGTAAAACAAGTTGGTGAAAAATTGCCAGATGCACCGCCAATTGAGGAGATACCAGAAGTAGGAGAACTGGATGAATTAGAAACTTTTGTAGGGTCAAAAAAAACAAAATTTGGTTGTGGACGGCAGTAAATCACTTCCATCAAGGAATTTTAGCTTGGGTACTCGGAGACCACAGTGCAGAAACATTCCAACCTTTGTGGGAGATTGTTTGCTGCTGGCAATGCTATTTTTACGTTACAGATGGATGGAAAGTTTATCCCAGTTTTATTGAACCAGGAGACCATATTGTTAGCAAAACATATATGACCAGAGTAGAAGGAGAGAATACACGTTTACGTCATTATCTCGCACGCCTACATCGAAAAACATTATGTTATTCCAAGTCAATAGATATGCTTAAATACTCAGTTCGATTATTACTACACTATTTAAAGTATAGAGAAATACCTGTATTTAGCTAGTTCATCCCGCATTTATGCAATGCCCAACTCCGATGTGCCTACCTCAATGGTCAACTTGCTATTTGATGTTTTTGCAAAAATGGGATGCTCCCAATTATTTTTGCACGACGGAGAACAAAGTCATGAATTTAATCGTGACCTTAGTCATGGATGAATTTTCACATTTTATCAACTATACTATCTTCATTTAAACAAGTTATTTATGAATATGAATAATATCTGGTGCCAATACGAGAGTTGCTAGTACAAAAAACTAATATGAATATTAATTTAAGCTTTCGGTTACTTAAGCAAATTCTTGTTTGCTTTCTCTCAGTTAGTTTAATGACTACTTGCAAAACAATCCAACCACAAGAAATAATTGCTCCACACGAATACATGACAAAGGGTGATGGTAATGGCAAATTAAATGACCAAGGTTATGAACGTACATACTATATTTACACGCCAAAATCATATATTCCTAGTCGGGCGGTGCCATTAGTTTTAGTCTTTCATGGGGATCATGGAAGCGGACGCTCAATCAGTAATGTAACTCGATTTAATGAATTAGCAGAACAACAAGGGTTTATTGTCGTTTATCCTGATGGTATTGACCAAAAATGGAAACTCCGAAAAAAGAACAAAAAAAATATTAATGATGTTGCTTTTGTTGATAATCTCCTGACTCATCTACACCAAGTTAGAAATATTGATCGCACTAGGATTTATGCTGTGGGTTTTTCTAAAGGTGGAATATTTACCCAAGTTTTGGCTTGCCAACTATCTGATAAAATCGCTGCTTTTGCTTCAGTAGCAGGTTCCTTGCCAGTACATCAGCAACAAAAATGCCAACCGCTTGCTCCTGTATCAATGCTGATGATTAATGGTACAAACGATAAATCTGTACATTACCAAGGTGACGAAGAAAGTCAAAAAGGTGCGCTAGTTTCGGTTCCAGAAGCTGTAAGCTTTTGGCGAGAACAAAACCAATGTCCTACCGCTCCCGCAACTAATGTAGTAGTTGTACCTGAAAACCAAAGCAGTAATTCAAAGGTGAAAACCTATGCTTACTCTAACTGTCGAGATGGTTCTGAGATTTTACACTTAGCCGTAGTTAATGGTGGACATTTATGGTACGGCGGAGCTTCTTAGGATGAAAGTATTAATAAATTTAATAAAAATTTAGGTTTAAATTCAACCCAAATAATTTGGAATTTTTTCCAACACCACAGCTTGTCCTCATCTCCGACGCTAGGGCAATCACATTTCAACAGCAATTCTAAATTTTTGTATTTACAACAGATATTGCATCAACGATCAACAAAACTGTAGTGCTATATCTTGCCAAAGCGTAAACGGTTAAATCTTTGTAACGTCAGGATGATGAATTTATGGCGAACAGAAAACGGAACAACAACATTTAAAACTGCAAATGAATTTATTTCTCTCAATTGAGATTGATTTTTATTCTTAATATCCTCGTTAAATAATGAAGTCAAACAAGATTCAAGAGCCAACTTTTTTTTCAACGGCTAGTTCTTGGATGTTATGTATGTTGAGTGTAACAAATATACCACTAAGCCTAACCACGCATCCGAGCAATTTTGCGCTTACCAAAGAACAAACACAACCACAAGTACTGGCACAGTTCTCAGGAGGCGGTCACCATTCCACCACTCGTCAGAGAAACAACCAAGTTTTGGATCAGCAATCACAACAGATTCAAACAGCAAATACCTTAGCTGAAAAAGGTGATTTGATTGGTGCACAACAAATCTTACGGAACTTAATTCAGAAGTTTCCCAAAAATAGTGATGCACATTACTACTTAGGGAATGTCTTATTTCGCCAGGGTTTAAAGGAAGATGCGATTAAAGAGTATCAAATTGCTATTCAGTTAAATTCTCAATATGCACTTGCACATAATGCCATCGGACAAGTTTTTGCCAGTCAACACCAATGGTCATCAGCTATTGCGGAGTATCACAAAGCACTAGCTATTAATCCCGAATATGGTGAGGCGCTGACAAATCTTGCTCAGCCTCTTTGGGAACAAGGCTTTAAAGAGGAAGCTCGCGGATCTTTAGAAAAAGCTTTAAATATTTTTAAAGCTCAAGATAGACCTGACAAAGTCAAGCAAGTTGAACAAATTTTCCGCAACATACAGCGTTTTTAACTTGAATAAATGTAGTACTAGGACTTACGCATTGACAGAATGATGTAATAACGCATTGAGCAACAGGTGTCGTCTATAAACAGGTATCGGACAATTAAAGAAATCAGTAAAATTTCGACAGCACAATGCAATCTGGAACATTACACTTTGAATTATATATTACGCTTCCAGGAACGGTGTTGAGGTCTTCTGCTATTGAGATCATGGGGAGCGGGATTGGGAGTGTCGCGCTCGAAGATATCATTAAAGACGACAGTGAGCCTAATTCAGAAGATACTGAAGTGGTGGTGTCGTTACAGCTTTCCAAGACTCTAATAGCGATGGGTGTAATTTTGACGAATGAACAAATGCGTCGTTGTTTATCCGAGTACGGCGAAGACGCAATGCTGGATGCTGCGGTTCGACTGAGAAAAACTGGGGAGATTGTCACTCAGGAAGACAAAGAGAGCTACTTTTTGAATTATTTGCAGAATACTGTCAAGGGCGTAGCCGTTGAGGTTGTAACTAAAAAACCGCGTATGACAGCAGTTAAGAGCGTCGCAACTGGAGGAGCTGCAAAATTCCCCACCGAAATCATGCAGATGTTGAAAAATGCTGATATTCATTTAGTGCCAGCTAAGTACAGAATTTCACAAGTTCGTAGCGTTATTGTGTCCTTAAAAGCCTCGCC
>JAQYWP010000546.1 GCA_029379285.1 Rhizonema sp. PD38 | reverse complement strand
CTGGAAGCAATCTTTCTTGTTGTATTGGTGGTTTTCATCTTTTTGCAAGATTGGCGCACGACTCTGATTCCTGTCATTGTCATTCCTCTGGCATTGATCGGCACTTTTGCCTTGATTAAACTGTTTGGGTTTTCAATTAACACCCTGACCATGTTTGGTCTCACTTTAGCCACCGGACTCGTGGTTGATGATGCCATCATCGTCGTCGAGAATATCGCTCGCTTGATTGAGAATGAAGGCATGTCTCCAACTGAGGCTGCCTCAGAGTCAATGCGGGAACTCTCTGGTGCAGTAATCGCAATTTCACTCGTGTTGATGGCAGTGTTTGTCCCAGTGGCATTCTTTCCTGGATCTACAGGACAAATTTATCGACAATTTGCATTAACAATTGCCTTTAGTGTGGCAATTTCTACTTTTCTTGCCCTCACCCTAAGTCCATCATTGGGAGCGTTGCTGCTGCGTCCGGGACAAAAGCCAGGCGGTTTGTTGGGCTGGTTTTTCGATCACGTCAATGATATTATCGAGTGGATGCGTGAGACATTCGAGGGAAGTCTCAAAAGTTTGAATCGTTTCCGAGCCATCGTCGTGGTGTTATTTATCGTGTTCTTAGGGTTCACAGGCTGGTTTTACACCCGCGTCCCAACAGCATTTCTTCCTGACGAAGACCAAGGCTATTTCATTACCATCATCCAAGGACCAGAGGGGGTTTCGCTTAACTACACCAGCAAAGTTATACGTGAGGTAGAAAACGAAATTCTCAAATTACCTGAAGTTGTAGGCACTTTTGCTTTGGGAGGCTTTGGTTTAGGTGGTGGCAACACTGCGAACAATGGTGCAATTTTTACGACACTCAAACCTTGGGACCAACGCCCCGAAGCGAGTCAGTCAGCACAGGCAATCATTGGCAAGTTAAGAGCGAAGTTTGGGGGAATTACAGAAGCAAGAATATTACCAGTGAATCCGCCAGCAATTCAGGGTTTGGGGAATTTTAGTGGCTTCCAATTTGAGCTACAAGACAAGAGCGGCACTAGTGACTTAAATACAATGGTGCAAATCATGGGTCAGCTACTCCAACGTGGTAATCAAACACCAGGATTGCAAGCTGTGTTTAGCACTTATGCGGCAAGTACGCCTCAGCTTTTAATTGAAGTAGACCGCAATAAAGCCAAGGCGCTGCAAGTTTCTGTTAGCGATATCTTTAATACCCTACAAAGTTACTTGGGTTCACGATATATTAACGACTTTAATTTCCTGCGGCGAACTTACCGAGTGTATGTCCAAGCCGATGCTCAATTTCGTTCAAACCCAAAAGATATTGGTAAATTGTATGTTCGCTCTGCCAACAATCAAATGATTTCCCTCAGTAATCTCGTGAAAGTCACTTCTACCACGGGAGCACAAACAATTAATCACTATGATTTGTTCCGTTCAATAGAAATTAATGGCTCAGCAGCTCCTGGTGCCAGTTCCGGACAGGCACTTCAAGCTATGGGAAAACTTGCAGAAGAGGTTCTGCCAGTAAGTTTTGGTTACGAATGGTCGGGAATTGCAGCTGAAGAACAAACTTCTGGTGGTCAAGCGCCTTTGATTTTTGGCTTGGGTCTTGTCTTTGTATTCTTAGTGCTTGCAGCTCAGTACGAAAACTACGTTGACCCAATCATTATTATGTTGGCTGTTCCCTTGGCAATCTTTGGGGCTTTGGCAGCGCAATCACTCCGAGGTCTGCCCAATGATATATTTTGTCAAGTCGGTCTGGTAATGCTGATTGGTTTAGCAAGTAAGAACGCAATTCTGATTGTGGAGTTTGCCAACCAACTTCGAGTAGAAGGGCTTTCTATTTCACAAGCGGCAATCCAAGCAGCACAAGAACGCTTGCGACCAATTCTTATGACTTCCTTTGCTTTTATTTTGGGTATTTGGCCGTTGGTGACTGCAGAAGGCGCAGGCGCACCGAGCAGACAATCTCTGGGAACAGCAGTTTTCGGGGGAATGATTGTCTCAACTCTCTTAAGTTTGTTTATTGTTCCGATTCTTTACATCGTGATCAATAGAATTCGCCATCGCAGCAAGCCACATCGCCCAACTTACGAGCTAGAGTCAGTGGAGGAAAATGGTAAAGTGATTTCTGAACGTCCTCGTCATCAGTGAAGATATTGATACCGCTACCTTGGAATTAAAAATTCGTCTTGACAAAGTTAACCTATATAAAAGTTGTTTGGAAGTTTCCCTTAAGCGCAAACTTGGCTCAAGGGAAACCGACCCTGCTTACTTTCCGCAAAATTAAAAAGCTAGAAAGAGTTCTGCCGATTTAATACGGTAGCTTTATTTACGCCATAATGTACTAACGGGACTTAAACATTTTTGATGAATAAATAAGCCTCAAAACCTTACAGGGCAAGGGAAATACACTAAATCCATAAAAATGCCTGCAACCCAGATATATCAATAAATCAGGTAAAACGATGTCAACATCTTTCTGTATATACGTTTGAGCTCTTTTCTGGCTATTTTTTCTCTAAGTCACACTAATGGTATTAAAATGTCAAATGACATCACAACTGATATGTTTTCACGTTTCCTGAAAATACACTACAGAGCGGAAAAACAAAACTAACTTGATAGTACAGTAGACAATGATCATCCCAAAAAGTATCCAAGTTACCCAAATAGAGGCAATTTGCATTATCCTCATATTAACTAGAACCAGGGCGATCGCATCAGCAATTAACACGATGAAACGTTCGGAAATTTTCCAATCTTGAATGACTATTTCTGGTCCTAGATAAATTTTTACTCCGGCAAATAAGTTAAACCAAACCAGGCTTAGTAAAATCAAAATTAAGCCGCATTCTAGCCAAATTGATGATGTATAAAATCCCAAGAGTTCTATAAAAATTGTAATAATAGTGATTCTGGAGAAAGTCTCCAAACGAATATCTTTTACTTGCGCTTTTGCAACCGCAATGTCTTGCAAATCCTTGGCTGCCATCCGGGCTTGTTCTATACTAAACAGAAACACTGCTGAAGCCAGTAATTGATGCGTTAACTCCTGACCCCAAATAACTTGCCTCAATATACCAAGACTTGCAGGAAAGAAAAGTAGAAACATCATCCCACCAATTGGCAACATGAAATGGCTTCCTATAGTTGAATGAATAGAAAAATCAATAATAAAGTATTGTGCAAAACTTGGCTATAGTACACTGAGGCAATGATGGAAGTGGAAAATGTGTAAATTTTATCTATTTCCATATAGCATTCTAAATCATTCGTGAAAAACGAGATCCCCCACAACTTCTGCTAAGTCGGGAATATAAGACCTTGTAACTAACTTTCACACATCAGACGAGGAGGAGTGATCTTCCTGACAAGTTTACACAAAATTTATAAAAATTTTACTGGATTCACTGTATTGTTTAAGTGAAAACCACACTGTATTAACACTTGGTAGCGGTACATAGCAGAAAAGGAAGATGAATTATGCTCCTCCGCTTAAGCATCGCATGGGTCATTCCAGTCGCCTTCACCTTATTCAGTTTTGGATCTAATGTCAAAAGTGCGACAGCACAGACGACTTTTCCATTTAATGTAGAGTACGACACAACCGTAACCCTGACACCCATTCCTGGGTCAGATGTTTCCAGGGCAGATGTCTCAGGCACTAATCTTATTAATGCTCCCTACGGTCTGACTAACTTTACCAGCTTGAATTACAGCCGGACTAATTTTCAAAATGGTGTTCCTGTTTCAATTACATTTGCTCCAGATGCAGCAACATTTGGTTTGCAAGGTTTACCAATTGGTACAGATAGGTTTTTTGGCAGTGGCGAAGATCAACTGTTTGCCACTAGTAATGCCAGTGCTGTATTTGACTACCCAAATCAGCAATTGGTTGGTTCTGGTAGTGAGACTATCACTGGTGGTTCGGGTAGATTTACTGGTGCTACCGGCACACTAACTTTTAATGAAAGTGAACCACTGACAGATCCAACTGCTCCCTTGAGAGGTCAGGCTTTCTTAAGTGGTTCAATCCAAGTTCCTCAGAGAGTTCCGGAACCAAAGAATACCACAACAGTGATAAGTATAGGTGCGATTGCTACTGGCGTCTTGCTACGCCGTCGTTTCAAATCTGCTGTGTAAACTGCTGCATTTAGCCGGAATCCAACGGCTAGAAGTCGTTGGAGTGGCTGATTTAACGATTTTTTGTCTCAATGACCCAAGGCATACAAAATAAACCAATCAAGGGTACAATAGCCAGCCATAGTTGCAATTTTAAAGCAGTATGCAGAGCATTGGACCCACTGGATGCGATCGCACCCACGAGAAATGGTCCTCCGGCTGCTATCACTCGCCCTACATTATAGCAGAAGCCGGAACCTGTTGCCCGTAAGCGGGTGGGAAAAAGCTCTGGCAGGTAGTAGGTGAAGCTGCCAAACACACCAAAAACGGTTAACCCAATCGGGAAGTACAAATAAATAAGCGTTTGCGGTGGCCAATCTATCCCAAAGGTGACGATCAAGGCAAGTCCCGACAGTAAAAAGTAGAGAAAAAGCATTTTTCTCCTTCCCCAGTATTTAGCCAGGGGAACTGTCAGCAGGGTGCCAATCAGTCCTCCCAAATTAAAGCTGTTGGATGCAATAGTTTTCCATTGCTCAATCAGTGCTTGTGTCGCCACCTTATCTAAACCTTGAATTTGAGCCTCCGTATGCGCCAAACCTGCAGAAATGACTGGAATAAAACCATTACAAGTCCACCAAGTCAGTAAAGCTACTGTTGCTGTGATCATCCCACACCGAGTTAGAGGAAAATTTTGGGGAACGAACAGTTCTTTGATAGTGGAAGCAGGCATCTCCGTGGCAGCATTTCGCCAAGATTCTGGCTCTTTAACGAAGTAACGCAATAAAAAGGCGACTAAGGCAGGAAGTAAGCCAAACAAAAACACGAACCGCCAGGAAATTTCCGGGTTATTCTTGAATAATACTCCTGCAACTAGGAGATTCACAAGTGTTGCCAAGGTTAAACCAAGAGGGGCTGAAGTGTATAGAAGTGCGCCAGCTTCTACTCGCGATCGCTCTGGTACAACTTCCGCAACCAGCGATGCTCCAGCTGCCCA
Organism: Rhizonema sp. PD38; assembly: GCA_029379285.1. Taxonomy (GTDB): domain Bacteria; phylum Cyanobacteriota; class Cyanobacteriia; order Cyanobacteriales; family Nostocaceae; genus Rhizonema. The sequence goes on along the minus strand of JAQYWP010000546.1, from coordinate 979 downwards.
CTCTCCTCCAAGTCCCAAACTGGCAATAATTCTCGCAAGAATTAGGATTGCTATGTTGGGTGCCGCAGCACAACTAGCTGTGCCAAGGGAAAAACAGAGTATGGTGAACATCATTGTCTTACTACGACCAATGCGATCAGCAACCGTACCAAAAATAACGCCTCCTGCTGCCCAACCTATCAATAAAATTGAAGTCAATAATCCAGTCCAAAAAAGGGTGGCAGCTTTGGCTTCAGAAGAACCAATTGGTAAGTTTAACAGAGTTGGTATGCAGTTTGGTGCTACGTAACTAAACAGTAAACTATCAAAGAGATCGAAGCCCCAACCAAGCCATGCAGCAAAAAAAACAGTCCATTGATAACGAGTCAGGGAAAGCATAGTTCTCGTGCTTTGTTCTAGGACAACAGGCTAAAGTATAAAGGGCTATCGATTTACTACGCTAGTGTACTGATTAATGGTGCTGCCCCACAGCCTGCACCTGCAAGTGCGAAAAGTCCGCAGCCCATGATTAAGAAGTCGAGGAAAGGTCAATCTTCCTCTGAGAGAATTGTGTAAATCTCGCGCTTTACGCGACTCAAAATCTCACGGACTCTGCTTGCTTTGTCCGAATTGCCACTGCGTGCAACCTGCATGACAGCCGCACCCAGATCGGTCATCGCGTCTTTTAATTCAATCAACTGCTGGGGTTTTTGTCCCCTTTCCATTCCCGGACGGCGATCGCCAATTTCAGCTAATAATTGTCTGCCACTTTCAGTAATTGTATATACTTTTTTCCCCTCGACTTGTTCACTGCTGAGATAACCGCCTTCCTCCAGCAATTGAAGTGTGGGGTATACAGAACCAGGACTTGGTTTCCAAAAGCCGCCGGAACGCGTTTCTAATTCTTTAATCAACTCGTAACCGTGCCTGGGTTGCTCCGCAAGTAACTCTAGCATGATGTACTTGATGTCACCACGAGGTGTGCGTTGCTCTTCAAACC
>JAQYWP010000545.1 GCA_029379285.1 Rhizonema sp. PD38 | reverse complement strand
TCTTAATACTACTGAAGAATTACTTACCGATTTGCAATTGGTGTTGCAAGGCAAATCTAGTGAACTGATGCAAACAGCTTTATGGAATGGTGGGTTTTACTTGTGGCGCTGTGGAGTTTGTTCGGATATGCGCTCAGGCATTGCTAAGGCAGAAGAAATATTAACCAGTGGTGCTGTAGCCAAAAAACTTCAGGAACTTACTCAAGCAATAAATTTATCTACGAAAACAGCTAGGAATTCGGTCGATAGTTGTCTGATCGAATCTCAATGCTCAAAATTATGACAATCTGAAATCGTAACCTTGATGGAAATGATTCCCTAATTTTTGGGGTTCTTCCAGCAATTTGACGCTCGCCAAATGATTAAGGAAGTTGTCGTATACCTCCATTTTTAGGGTTGCGAATACAGAGTTCGACAAAAGTTCTTTCAATGCAAGATAAGAATTTACTGTACAACGGATAAAATTAGCCCTTCATGGGCTAGTATAGCTTTAGGAAAGACCGATTTAACTTCGATTTGCATTTGGTCAAGAAAATCATCATGGTCATCTGGCTTGTGATAAGAGAAGACGAGCTGTCTAACGGCGTTGGTATATGCCAAATCCACAGCAGTTTGCCAATGGAGATTGGAATCGTGATGATTCTGCCGTGTTAACGGAGTGTAGGTGGTATTGGCAATGAGCAAATCGACGCCCTTTGTTAACTGTGCAATTCCTTCTCTATCTGATTCATCAGCATTTTTGTGTAAATCAGTGACATAAGCAATGCTATATTCTCGCCAGATGACTCTATAGCCGATTGACTTTTGAGGACGATTGATTAATGCGGTTGTGATTTTGACATCATCTAGTTTCACAACCATACCTGGAGTGAGATTGTGAAATTGCAATTCGGATTGCATGACTTGTAAAGGGTAGGGAAAGTGCGGCTGAAGCATCTGATCACAGAGAGATTGTTTGATCGAAGCTCCATTAGAAGCTGCTGTTCCATAAACGTGGAAGCAGTTTTCTGGTAGAAACGCGGGGGCAAAGAAGGGAAACCCTTGGATGCGATTTGATTGAGAGTTGGTAAAAAATAAATGAGCTTCTAAGGGACTTTGCAGTTCCAGCCAACTTTGTCCTAGTATGCGTAAGCCAGTACCTCCATCAAAAATTAAGCGTTTCCCATTGACTTGTATTTCTACACAGATCGTGTTTCCGCCATAGCGGGTGGTGTTGCTTGTTGGTGTGGGGATCAAACCCCGCACACCCCAAAATCTCACCACAAACGCTTGGTGTTGATATTGAGTGGTTTCTTCAGTTACATCACTCTTATGAGGGAAAGGCTGAAATTTTGACATGTTTCGTGAAATTATGTCTTACTGAGCAGATCATCGTAGTGCCGCACTTCCAACAGTCGGTTGTTTTCGTCCACGATGACAACAGTGGGAGAGCAGGTTTTTAACTCTTCAAGAGTCAATTGCCCGTAAGCCATTATAATCAAGCGATCGCCTGTAATGCCTAGACGTGCCGCAGCCCCATTTAGCTCGATTGCTCCTGAGTTAGCTGGAGCCGGGATCGCATAGGTGATGAAGCGCTCGCCATTGGTTACGTTCACAATGTGTACCTGCTCGTAGGGTAAAATGCCAGCTTTATCTAACAATACCTGATCGATACTGACACTACCCACGTAGTTGAGATTCGTCGCCGTGAGGGTACAGTTGTGAATTTTTGCCAAAAGGAGCGTGCGCTGCATTGGGTATCGATGCTCAATTATCAATTCTTAGTTTAAACAATAACTCACTTATTACTGTTTGCTAATGACTGATTGTTTTTCAGTATTTTCCACTGGATGCTTTAACGCACTGTTCTACCAAAGCCTGAACCTCATTAACATCCTTCCACCCAAGAATTTCCGTCACCTTTTTCTGTAAATTTTTATACGTTTTGAAAAACTCAGAGATTTCCTCTAAGCGGTGAGGTGCAACGTCTTTAAGGGATTTTACAGTAGCATAGCGCGGGTCATTTTTGGGAACACAAAGAATTTTTTCATCGCGATCGCCGCCGTCAATCATCTCCAACATCCCAATAGGCCTTGCGGCGATCACACAGCCTGGAAAGGTTGGCTCGTCCATCATTACCATTCCATCTAGGGGATCGCCATCATCAGCCAGAGTATTGGGCACAAAGCCGTAGTCTAAAGGGTATTGTACTGAAGAATAAAGTACGCGGTCTAGAGCAAAAGCTTGCAGGTCCTTGTCATATTCGTATTTATTTTTGCTTCCACGAGTAATTTCGATGAGAACGTTGAGTATACCTGGTTCGGGCTGGGCTGGAATACGGGATAAGTCCACAATAAGTCTCCTAAGTTAACGGTGAAACTTGAAAAAGCTCCCGTGTAGAATTTTAGGCTAAGACGGACTCATCCCATAGTACTCAGTTCATTACAGTTAAATCCTCTTTTAATAATAGAGGAGGTACATATAAGTAATTTAAATCACTCACATCGCCACCAAATGCTTGAAGTATTAATTTCTGTTCAACGACATCTACCTTTAGATAGTCATTTCTGATTTCTCTCCTTCCTATGTCCTATACAACCAAATGCTAGCTGCAAGTTTTGTTCAATTTCCACTTGTCTGTAGGCTGTATAAAGGCTGCGGCTGGTCATTCTGCACGTTACTGTTCGAGTAGTGTGCTATAACAAACAGCGGTAGCGTTAGAGTTAACACAGCGATTATAGTTCCCACAATATCTGCCAACCTATGGGAATCTGTGTCGTTAGCGTTGGCAGATGGGGTATTTGAATTCATAATAAGGTGAAAGCTCATCACATTAGTGGTATTTCACTCTCTTGTAGAGAGCCTTCATAACATCTTAACTATTTTTTGAGCTTAAACTATCTACCTATAAAGAATTTCAATCTTTTCTGAAAGTATTTATCAACTTTTTAGAGCTATCCGAAACCAATAAAATTAGCATCAGAGCGAGCAGTAATCAGCAGTCAACTTCAAGGTGAATTGTATCAACTGTGCCTCTTAGTAGATTGCCAAGAAATAAATACCCGTGCCGTTCATTATAGGACGAGAGTCGTAGTTGCGCTCGTCTGCTGGCGAGCTTCAAAGCGAAGCTCTGGGGACGCGAAATCTGCCTGTGAGAGTACTCTCACAGGCTCGTTTCGCGGAAGCTTCCGCCCCCAATTTTATGGATCACTCTTACTGGTTTATGCTGATATTCAACTGGCTTGGGTTAAATGCTTGAGGTATCACTGATACATCATCTCCTATCTCATTCATCATTTTGTAGCTAATTTTGCTGAAAACTTGACTCTTCCCCGTAATAAATATGTCCAATATTAGCTAAGGGAATGGCATGAAAACTTAGAATTTTATTGGAAATCATTTTTGAAACTGTAACAAATTGTCTTTTTATATACTACAAACTTCTCAAAGCCTTTTAAAATTAATATTTTCTTATTATTTATAGTTCAATACTATTGTTGTAAACCGAGTTATCACTGAATAACTATCAGTGTTTTCAAGTGTTTCTCAGTAGTTTTACTAGAAATTAAATGATATGAGCGAGAATATCAGGGGAAATGCGAGTTTTTTGACCGCAAATATACCTTGTGACCGCACATCCTATCTACTTTTTGCTCATTTCTCCTTTTGAGAGATGATTTCATCTATTTGAACCACAATCTTTGGATGAACAGCCTATGCAGCAGAAAGTCCTACTTGCGGACAGAAGTTGCAAAGAGGAGCCAGCACTTTTAGGAGTGTCTGCCGCGCTCTGGTGAGGAGCAACAATTTAGAATTAAAGTCGGGGGGATGTCAAAGACGAAAAAACCGCCACTAGATGAGGGCGGTTTGGTTAAGCAATCGGAGGGTACTTACAGCTTACTCTGGCAATTTTGGAATTTGTGTAGCAAAGTATGCATTTACTGTTAATGCAGCAAGTAAAGTAATCATTTAGCACCTACGCTATCAACTTTCGACCTCTATGACTGTAAAAGATCGAGTTTTGTCTAAAAAATTCCTTTCATTGCTCTTGCGAGTAGCGGCACTTCGGGCGCTCATGCTGAACTCAATAACCTTTACCATAGGCACTCATTGGTTCCTTAATAAACCTAATATAAAGATGTTTGAATGTAGACTTCATCACCCGAGGCATCCCAAAGTCAATAGGAATGAACTTATCTGGTAACTGCCAATCGTCGATTCGTAGTGAGTCGGGATGAACCTGAGGAAAGTGGATTGCTTCGAGGCTTGGACAAACTCCCAGTCTAAGAGCCGCAGCAACAGTGGGGACTTGTTCAGGTGGGACATTTAAGACGTATACCATTGCTCTATCTAAGGCAAATACATCTGATGATGCCCCTAATATACCCAACGGACGTGGTTCACCGCCACTAGGACCGTTGCCTTCATGACCGATAATACCATCTAATATAGTTAAGTTAGGATGAATCGCCCTAGCAGTTTCAACCAACATCTCACCAAATCGGTTTGCATCTTTCCCTGCTTCCATATGCCACCAAGCTTTCATCTTCCCAGGAACACAGCCAAACAAGTTTTTTACTCCTAAAGTGAGAACCAGTTGAGAATGGGATTTTACTTTGGGTAGATTAATGACGACATCTGCCTCCATTGCCTCTTTGCACAGCAGTAAGTGATTAAACTCTTCGCTGAGTGTTTGGTAACGCTTACCATTAAAGTCAATAATTGGAATTTTTAATTCTTCTAAAATGGGCAAGTAGCCATTTGCAACTGCGACTCCCTTGGCACTACCAAAAGCCGGACTATCTCCTAAAAACGGCTTTCCACCAGCCTCAATCACCATTTTGGCAACTGCATAAACTAGTTCCGAGCGGGTAGTACACTCTTTATTAGGACGCGCTCCTGTGAGTAGATTGGGTTTGAGTAAGACACGATTTCCTCTAGTGACAAACGCTGCCATTCCCCCCAAAGGTTCTAATAGCGTTTCTAAAGATTCTTGAAGTGCCTTCTGTGCGTAGGAATTAGCACGAATTAAACTGACGGATGGTTTTTGAGCCTGCATAAAATATTAATTGTTGATTGTTCTATTAACAATCAACAATTAACCTTTTAGCAATCCCCCATCAAGTCAGGGATACAATTAAACTCATTTGTTCCAGGTTCAGCACTTTGGCTAATTCTGCTTCACTCATAAACCCTCGCTCCAAGACAATCTGCCGCAGTGACTTGCCTGTTTCCAAAGATTCCTTTGCTACAGCAGCAGCATTCAAATAGCCAATGTGAGGATTTAATGCCGTTACCAACGCAAGACTGCCTTCGGCATATGCCAAGCAACGTTCTCGAACAGGTATAATTCCCTTGATGCAGCGTTCGGTAAGTGCAGTAATCGTATTACCCAGAATTTCAATACTGTGAATGAGGTTATAGGCTATGAGGGGCATCATTACATTCAATTCTAGTTGCCCTGCTTGTGCAGCCAAGGCGATCGCACTATCGTAACCCATAACCTGAAAACACACCATTGATGTCATCTCTGCCATCACCGGGTTGTACTTCCCTGGCATAATTGAGGAACCTGGTTGAACAGGTGGGAGTTGAATTTCTTTGAAGCCAGTTTTTGGTCCTGAATCCATCAGTCGCAAGTCATGAGATACTTTAACGAGATCTTGAGCTAAATTGCGTAAAGCACCTGAAACATTGACAAACGGAGCCATACTCTGCATTGCTGCCATCAGGTGGGGTGCAGGTTCTAAGGGACAATGAATTAAATCTGAGATGGTTTCTACCACACGGGCACGATACTGGGGATGAGTGTTTAATCCTGTCCCGACTGCACTACCTCCCAAACCTAGTACCATTAAGTCAGAAGACGCAGTGTATATCCTGTTTTGGTGTTCTATGAGGATCTGCGCCCAAGCACGAAAATTCTCACCCAATAGTACGGGTACAGCGTCTTGCATATGAGTTCTGCCAGATCTAACAACATCTTGGAATTCTGTTGCTTTTTCCTCTAATACAGCGATTGCTTTTTCTAAAGCTGGATGAAGTGTCTTTAACAATGCCAATAAGCCACCAATCCGAATTGCTGTGGGAATGACATCATTGGTAGACTGTCCATAGT
>JAQYWP010000052.1 GCA_029379285.1 Rhizonema sp. PD38 | reverse complement strand
ATATCTTATATTTTTTGCAAAGACTATTTTTTGTGTTTTTCTAGTGAGCAGAAAAGACAAAGCCAATTTAGCAGAATTTAGTTTAGATTCCAAAAGTTCGCACTCAGCTTTATTCTGCCTTCTGCTATTCTGCATTCGGGAAATATATTCCCCAAAGCGTTGTAACAAGCTAATTTGTTTTGCTAATTCTGCCTGAATCTCCTCGTTTCTTAAATCTACTTCTTGTGTTATAAGTGTACACTCTACCTTTTTAATAAGATTATTAATATCTTGTTGTAGCTGTTTAAGAATTGTTTGACATTGCTCTTCGTCATCTGGGTAATTCATAAGCTGACTCTATTTTTAGTGATTCTGAAACTACGCTTTTGAAACTTTAATAATTATAAATACTTACGGAATACTGAGAGAACCACTGTATTATAACAGTCATAAAATCATTCACAAAAAACAAGATCCCCGACTTCGATATCGAAGTCAGGGTTTTAAGTCTTGTAATTCTTAGTGAGTGCAGATATGATTGCTATCTTGTATTCAGAGATCCAAGGAAAGGATGTAGGGGTGTTTGCCCCTACTGTGTTCTATGTCAGATACGTTATTACTCCCTTCCCGGTGTAAGATTACCTATCTCTTTGATCTTCAAACTTGGCTTCCTTGGCGTCTTGGCGGTTTATCTTATCGGTATTCTTCTAGCGGGAAGGGAGTAAGCGCCCCTACCAACGATTTCAACGAACGCATCATTAATTTTTGCGCTGATGTCTATTCCCAGAGTTGCTAAGCCTCCGCTCTTAGCTTATCCAACACACTCCGATCCTCCAATGTAGAGGTATCACCAGATACTTCTTGCCCGGATGCCAGATTTCGTAACAACCGCCGCATAATTTTACCAGATCGCGTCTTAGGCAAAGAATCGGTAAAGCGAATTTCTCCGGGACGTGCGATCGCCCCAATTTCTCGAACAACGTGCTGCTTCAACTCTTTACGCAGTTCTTCACTCTCATTAGCACCACCTTCTAAAGTCACAAAAGCAACTATCTCCTCTCCTTTCATCTCATCAGGTTTACCGACAACTGCGGCTTCAGCAACCGCTGGATGGGAAACGAGGGCTGATTCTATTTCCATTGTACCAAGACGATGGCCGGAAACATTAATCACATCATCGACTCTTCCCATCACCCAGAAGTAGCCATCTTGATCGCGTCTTGCACCATCACCAGCAAAATAGACGTAGTTTCCATCTTTTGGTGGGATATGTTCCCAGTAAGTGCGGCGAAAGCGTTCTGAATCGCCGTAGACATTACGCATCATACCTGGCCAAGGATGACGAACGATTAAATAACCACCTTCGTTGTCACCTACAGAGTTGCCTTCTAAATCCACTACATCCGCTTGAATTCCTGGAAAGGGACGAGTCGCCGAACCGGGTTTCATCGGAATTGCCCCAGGTATTGGTGTTACCATAATCCCGCCTGTTTCTGTTTGCCACCAAGTATCGACAATTGGGCAACGTTCCCCACCAATGATTTGGTAGTACCACATCCAAGCCTCTGGGTTAATTGGTTCGCCGACAGTTCCTAGCAAGCGTAGGGATGATAAGTTTCGTGCTTTCGGCAAGTGTTCACCCATCTTAATAAAAGCACGAATCGCCGTCGGTGCGGTATAAAATACTGTCACACCGTATTTCTCAATAATATCCCACGTACAGCCTGGATTAGAGGCACGAGGGGCACCTTCGTACATAATTGTCGTTGCACCGTTGGAAAGAGGACCGTAAACGATATAGCTATGCCCCGTAATCCAACCGACATCAGCTGTACACCAATATACATCATTATCTTGCAAGTCGAAGATCCACTTGGTTGTCATGTGAGAGTATAAGTTATAACCACCAGTTGTATGCACAACACCTTTTGGTTTGCCAGTACTGCCACTTGTATACAAAATGAACAGCATATCTTCGCTATCCATAGGTTCGGCAGGACACTCAGCGGATACACTTTGTTGCAATTCATGCCACCAAGAGTCGCGTCCCGATTGCATGTGAGTTTGTTGACGAGTACGCTGTACTACGAGAACATTCTGAACAGTGGGTGCAGCATTATCAGCTAAAGCGAGATCTACTTGCTCCTTAAGAGGAACGATCGCATCCTTACGCCAACCGCCATCAGCAGTGATCACGACTTTGGCTTCGGCAGCAATGAGGCGATCGCGCAAAGCTTCCGCACTAAAACCACCAAAAATCACGCTATGAGGTGCGCCAATTCTCGCACAGGCAAGCATGGCAATCACCGCTTCGGGAATCATTGGCAGATAAATACCAACGCGATCGCCTTTTTGCACCCCCAATTGCTTCAGTGCATTAGCAAACTGACAAACTTCTCGATGCAATTGAGCATAAGTCAGAGTGCGTGAGTCACCCGGTTCCCCTTCCCAAATAATGGCTGCTTTATTCTTACGCCAAGTCGTCAGGTGCCTGTCCAAACAGTTATAGGAAATATTTATTTTACCGCCAACAAACCACTTAACGAACGGTTGCTGCCAGTCCAACACACTATGCCATTTATGAAACCAGTGTAACTCTGTTTGAGCCAGTTCCGCCCAGAATTTCTCAGGGTCGGCTTTGGCTGTGTCATAAAGGCGCTGGTATTCTTCGAGACTTTTAATGTGTGCGTTTGCTGAGAATTCAGCACTAGGGTGGAACAAACGCTTTTCTTGAAGGATTGATTCTATCGTCACTTGAGACATGGTTTTTGTTGTAATTAAAGGAGTTAGCTGAAAACTATTGTGTACGCAGATTTACCATAAAGTATTTTTCCTTTCGTTAAAATCCCAAATTTGAAAATTGTGTAGATATGTAACGAAGTAGCGCGTCTCTAAGCTCGTATTTGGGAGTATGGCATAATTAGTTTGCGGAGATCTTTAGTGAATCCACAAAGCACTTATATTATTTTAGACTGGAAAAACTTTGTTTTGCCGCAGTGTTAGTAGTTAACTTTTTGTGTAAATGAAACTCTGTTGTACTATAATATACTCAATAGGGGCATAAGCAAGAAAAATTCTCACAGGAGAAGAGACAAGTCATGAGTGTACAATGGCTTGATTCTTGGCAAGATAGAAAAGCCAAAGTTAAAATTTAGAAGAGTCCGCGAACTGAAAGTCGATGATTGTCTGGGTATAGCATCTAATGTTCGGTTAAATAGGTCAAAAATCATAATCCTCCTTTGTGGTGGAGACAAAATTACTCTTTGAAAACAAACCAGAGATCTAAGTAATATTGAGGAAAGACGTAAAAATGCCAACAACTACCAGCTACCACAATTATTTGGTTTCTTCTCTTAAAGACTCTCAACATGCTGCTAATTACATAGCAGTCGCGTTGGAATTAGAAGAACAAGGACGTGAACCTGAATTGCTCAGAGCAATGCTAAAAAATGTTATGGAAGCGCGGATACTATCCAATAATGTTTCGATAGCAGCCAAACAATATTATGACAAACTAGACGAAATACTTTCGGAAACTGGCGGTGCAGAAATTTACACACTGATTGAGTTCCTGGATGCACTTGGGTATCGAATTGATCTCGCGTTAAAAAACTAAAAATGTTATGGGATTGCACGTCTGCTATCCCATAACAGTCAAGGATTATTCATGTATGTATAACGTTTCTACATACGTATTAAGGGCTAATACTAAGAGTAAAAATATCAATATAATTACTCAGCTGGGAGAACACTTTGCACAGAAACTGGGACTGAATTTGCAGAACTGACTTCCTGTTAAGTTGTAAGACATACAATAAGGAAAACTAGTAATTTCTGATTTGACTTCTTGTAACACTGGACTATGTTCTAATTGTTCAGTGAGTTGAGTTTTAAGAGTCAGAATTACAGAAAGAAGCCTGGGTAATGTAAGGCAGGCGATAGTCAAGAGCGGTACCAGGAATAGAGCAGTCATCAAACTCACAGATAATGTCCTTTTTTTACAAAAAAGTGCTGAGCAAAAAGTAGGTGGTAGACAGTGGGGTGATGTGTCGTAGATGGAATCGGTTATCATTCCACGTTTTGACAGTTTCTTCCTACGCTCTACACACTACTTCCTTTGTTTCTACTTCTAAGAATTTACGCAAATAGATTCGTACACTTACTCATGAGGGCTACTTGAGCTAATGAGAAGATAATGAGCGTTCTTCGATTAGCCATTAGCAACAAAAGCATCTTGATTAGCGAAGCATTGAGTAGTGCTATATAAGTAAAGCATATCATAAATTTTTGTAAATAGATCTAGAAAGTTTTCCTTCTTCATCACAGACAGAAGGAATTGTGTCCATTCATGTCCGTTATTTTGGTTTGAAAGCAGAATATGCTGGAAAAACAAGTCATTTACTATTTAGGCGATATATTATGGTGAAAGCACCAGAAGAAAATCCTTTACTAGCAAACATAACTGAGATAGAGCGCCTCAAAATAAGGGATTTGGTAGATTATTCTCATATTCAGTCGCTGCCAGAAATTTGGTCTTTGGTAGCAAAGCGATTTGGTGATGCCATCGCCATCCAAGATCCTCATGCGAAACCAGCAGTTGTTTTAACTTACACCCAACTCTCTGAGAAAGTTCAGCAATTTGCTGTAGGGTTGCAGGCTTTGGGGGTAAAAGCAGGTGATCGCGTCTCTTTAATTGCTGACAATTCTTCTCGCTGGTTTATCGCCGACCAAGGCATAATGATGGCTGGGGGAGTTGATGTCTTGCGGGGTTCCCAAGCAGAAAAAGAAGAACTCCTCTTTATCTTAACAAACAGTGATAGCACAGCGCTGATAGTCGAAGATTTAAAAACGCTTAATAAGCTTCAGCCGCGTTTAAAAGAATCGCCAACTCAAATCGTCATCTTACTTTCAGATGAAGCAGCACCGACAGACGAAACGTTGAAGAGCCTGAACTTCACCCAGTTAATGGAAATTGGGGCAAAGCATACCTTACAACCAGTTTTGCAAACCCCTGAGACTCTAGCAACACTCATTTATACGAGTGGAACTTCCGGCAAACCCAAAGGCGTGATGCTGAGTCATGGCAATATCATCCATCAAATCGTTGCTTGCCGTACAGTTGTGCAACCAAAACTCGGAGACATTGCCTTGACAATTCTACCTACCTGGCACAGCATGGGACGTACTTGTGAGTTTTTCTTACTTTTTCAAGGATGTACACAAGTATACACCAACTTGCGTTCTGTCAAACGCGATTTAAAAGAATTTAAACCTCAATACATGATATGTGTACCGCGTCTATTAGAATCAATTTATGAGGGGGTGCAAAAGCAGTTCCGCGAACAACCGCCAAGTAAGCAACGTCTGATTCATTACTTTCTCGGTATTAGTGAAAAATATATCAAAGCGCGGCGAATTGCCCAAGGATTGAGTTTAGAAAATCTTCATCCTTCCAGGGTAGAGCGACTCGCGGCAGGTATACAAGCATCTACTTTGTTTCCCCTTCACGCCTTGGGAGGACGATTAGTTTATGAGAAAGTTAGGGAAGCAACAGGGGGAAGAATCAAGCAAATGTTTAGCGGTGGAGGTGCGCTACCCAAACACGTAGATGACTTTTTTGAGATAATTGGTGTAGAGATTTTGCAAGGCTACGGTTTGACAGAAACTTCTCCAGTCACCCATGCGCGTCGTAATGAGCACAATTTGCGAGGTTCTTCCGGGCGACCGATTCCGGCAACATTCGTAAAAATAGTAGACCCCGAAACTCGCCAACCCCTCTCACCTGAGACGCGAGGTTTGGTTCTCCTGCGGGGACCACAAGTTATGCAAGGCTACTACCACAATCCGGAAGAGACGGCAAAAGCGATTGACGCTGAAGGTTGGTTTAATAGCGGTGATCTGGGTTGGGTGACGCAACAAAATGACTTGGTATTGACCGGACGAGCTAAGGATACAATTGTATTATCTAATGGAGAAAACATCGAACCACTACCGATTGAAGATGCGTGTTTGCGATCGCCCTACATAGATCAAATTATGCTTGTCGGACAAGACCAACGCAGTCTTGGTGCGTTAATTGTCCCGAATTTAGAAGCCCTACAAAAATGGGCAGAAACTCAAAATTTGCCGCCTCTACCAGAGAAACACTCAACTAACGATGCGACGAACCATGCTTCTACAGTAGACGTGGAAAGTAAAGCGATCCAAGATAAATTTCGGCAGGAATTGAATCGGGAAGTACAAAACCGTCCCGGCTATCGACCGGATGACCGCATTGGTCCGTTTAAACTAATTTTGGAGACATTTTCGATTGAAAATGGCATGATGACTCAAACGTTGAAAATTAAGCGACACGTCGTGACGGAACGCTATCGCGATATTATTAACGGGATGTTTTCTTAAACTTCTTACCTACAAACTATAGAGTGAACGTGGAACAAATACATATGGATGTCTCCAAACCGCAATTACTTTTGAAACGAGTTGTTAATGTCAAAGCCATCGTCACTCCTCTTTGGAAAGATGAAGTGCAGCAGCAATTACAAACTCAGATCAATCAAACTGATCAGCAGCTGCAACAACTAGATGCCCAAGGACAGCGGGCGATCTCAGAAATTCAAAAGCAGAGTCTACAACCGCCAGGTCCCCAAACCCTACAACAGATTGACAATATCCAAGTCCAGATCAATCAAAAGAAAAGCGAATTGCTCGAACAGAAAAATCAAAGTCTACAAAATCTGCAACAAGTGCAGTTTCTTGAGTTGGATCAGGAAGTCAACCAATTTCAGATGGAAGGGTTTTTCCGCGCAGAACCGGGTGATAACCTAATTAGCAAAATGCAGGTAGAAATCGTGCTTCGCGATGGCATTGTAGAAGAAATTCGCGGCGATATTTAAAAGTTAGGAGACAGGAGACAGGAGTCATTATTCTGCTCCACTCCAAGAACTCCTCAATTTACTACTCTTCTTTCCTCATACATCTGGTAAACAGTTTGGCAGGAACACTTCTGCGGTAATTACTTCCAGGTAAGCATTGCACTTGGAAACCTGCCCAAACAATTTGCCAAACGCGAGGTGGTTGAACAAAAAGCGATCGCCCAAAAGTTGCCAACTCAACTCGATATTTAATTGCTGATGCTGAATTTTTCACCTGCTTTGTTTGTGTAATCGTCACGAACGCTTGATTTGGTTGAGGATACGCTACCTCTACTTTTCGGATTACTCTTTTGAATTCTGTCTGGTCAAAGGCATTGATTGCGAGGTCAGCAGGATCGCTACCTTGGAGAGGAGAGTTAATACTTTGTAACGGTATTGGTTTATAATTAGCTCGCTCCGTGTTTTCCTCGTTATTTGCCTGAACTGTCGCAGAAAATTGCTGCGATTGCTCACTACTTGCACTTTCAAGCGTTGTCGTTGGCTTGCGGTGTAAGATATAAACGACCGTAGTAACGGTGGCAAAGATACTAGAAGCCACAATCAAAAAAAATTTGAACTTTGCCGACATAAAATTTCAAAGTAATTTTCAGTAAGTAAACGACCAATCTTGAATTTTAGATTGATGTGTCACCTGCGCTGTTGTTGCTAATGAAAAGAATTATCTGAAAAGGAAAGTCGTGATAAGAAATACAAATCAATAGACCCAGTTATCGTAATATAGTTCCTCACTGAAATAGTGCTGAATGCTGAGTGCTGAGTACTGAGTATTTATACTTTGTAAATTGAAGCATTATGTACTCTAGACTAAGGAAAACAGTCAGAAGCCAACTTTCACAGTCTTGAGTGAAAAGTCAGTTTGTTTTCTACATTCAATTCACAGGATTCCCCAATGCTAAATTTCTACTCAGGACTCAGGACTCAGCAACGCTCTTAGGAGCGCACTGGCTCTCCGTCTTCTCACTCGGGGAGACGCTCCCTTGAAGAGCACTGGCTCCTCAGCACTACAGAAAGAGATACAATTCAATCGTTAAAAGTTTATCAATTATTGATTCAGAAACCACCCTTATGAGCACTTACGAAGTATTTATGCCAGCGCTCAGTTCCACCATGACTGAAGGTAAAATCGTCTCCTGGGTAAAATCTCCCGGAAGCAAAGTGGAAAAAGGCGAAACAGTGGTGGTTGTTGAGTCAGATAAGGCAGATATGGATGTCGAATCCTTCTATGAAGGATATCTTGCTCACATCATAGTACAAGCTGGTGAAACTGCTCCTGTTGGGTCAGCGATCGCCTTGTTGGCAGAAACAGAAGCTGAAATCGAAACTGTACTTGCCCAAGCCAATGCAAAAAGTGATACAGTGTTGCCATCTGAAGCGATTACATCCACACCTGGACAGATAGCAGATACAGCCGTACAAGCAACACCTGCTGTAGAGTCTCAAAATGCCACCCCAACTCATCAGAATGGTAGAATTGTCGCTTCACCTCGCGCACGTAAATTGGCGAAGGAGTTGAAAGTAAATTTGAATACAATCTCTGCTAGTGGACCCTACGGACGCATTGTTGCTGAGGATATAGAAGCTGCTACTGGTAAGCAACCAGTTGTTGCCCCTGTTACACAAGCAAATGCGTTACACGTGCAGACTCCTGCTCCTGTTACACAAGCAAATGCGTTACACGTAAAGACTCCCGCTCCTGTTACACCTGTACCAGTTGTCGCAACTGTTTCTGGACAAACTGTACCTTTTACTACCCTGCAAAATGCTGTAGTACGGAATATGGTTGTCAGCCTATCTGTACCTGTTTATCATGTAGGCTACACAATTACCACAGATGGGTTAGACAAGCTTTATAAGCAGATTAAGTCTAAAGGCGTAACGATGACAGCGCTCTTAGCTAAAGCTGTAGCTGTGACTTTACAAAAACATCCTCTATTGAATGCTAGCTACTCAGACCAAGGAATTGTTTATCATTCTAGTATTAATGTTGCTGTGGCAGTGGCGATGGATGATGGTGGCTTAATTACACCTGTCCTGCAAAATGCCGACACGGTAGATCTCTATTCTTTATCGCGTAATTGGAAGTCCTTAGTGGAGAGGGCTAGAGCCAAACAGTTACAAGCAGATGAGTACAATAGCGGCACCTTTACACTATCCAATTTGGGAATGTTTGGTGTAGACAGATTTGATGCGATTTTGCCGCCCGGACAAGGTGCAATTTTAGCGATCGGCGCATCCCGTCCACAATTAGCAGCGACAGCCGATGGTATGTTCGGCGTACAGCAACAAATGCAGGTAAACATTACCTGTGATCACCGAATTATTTACGGTGCCCATGCTGCAGCGTTCTTACAAGATTTGGCGAAGTTGATAGAGACTAATCCTCAATCTTTAACAATGTAATATATTATTAACCCAAATTGCTACCAAAGCACGTATATGCTTTGGTAGTCGGCAATGAGTAATTGGGAAAAAGGACTTAAAAGCAAAGTCTGCTGGACAGAAGTTTCTGGGAGACTCGCTTTGCGTGCAATGCATTTATAAGCAAAAATGCGGTGTGGCTATGCCTCCCGCATTGTTTGCGTCCCATTTCACTGAAGTTGTAGGCTTTCTGCTTTCATTTGTGTAAATTTTCATCATCAAAATCCCAACTAGCATGATCATCGTAAGTGTCATTAGGGCGTGGGGTTTCTCCTTTTGTCCAGTAATTTTCCTGCCGTAAAGCTTCACGTCTTCGCAAAATCAGAGCTTCTTGTTTGGTTGGTGGGAGATGATCGCCTGTTCGCTTGGGAGATTTTTGGCGCGTGAATGTTTTCCAAGCGGTTTTCACACCGACAAAAACACTGCGTGTGCCTACTTGAACATTTTGTACTTGTTTCCTGGCATCATCTAAGCTTTGATCGACTTGTTTTACAACTTCACTAGCACTTCTAACTCCTTCACTAACATCATCAGTTAAGTCAGTGATTTCTAGACTTGTCATGCGGATGGCATCTAAAGTTGGTGGTAATTCCCGTAACAAAATATCAAATAACTTTTCTGCACTGCGAGCTGCGCGTGCTAACTCCCGCAATGTTGGTATAGCCACCACCAAAAGTGTACTTAGACTGACGGCGACAAAAAGAATGGACATTCCCAGCCAGAAAAGGGGATCGATCACGGTTATATTGTTTATTAGCTATCTAAATGCTGTACTATGGGATCTAAGTTTTCTACTTTGCGAGAAGCTGCACTTTGCACATCTCCTAAGTTTTGCCTCTTCAATACTCGACTTTCCCGCTGACTAGCATCTATTCCCGCAGCGATCGCATCTCGCAGGCGATCCAAGGTTTCATCCCAGTTCCGCAACGCATTTGCAGAGAGACGATCTGCTTGAATCTGGACACTCGTGGATAAATCTTCTGCCAAATCCGGCAAAGCATCAGCAGATTTTTTCAATAGCTGACGTGTTTCACGCCCTGTACGCGGAGCTATAAGTAACCCAGTTAAGGCACCAATAGTAGCTCCTAGCATCATACCGCCAAAAAATACTCCAGAACGGTTGTTAGACATTTTTTTCTTTCTCTTCTCCTTACACCCATTTTATGCATTTATGCCGGTTTTCACGTCTGACAAGATGAAAACGATTTGATCCACCTATCTGAGGATCTCAAGACACTAGTACCGTTGCCTTGGAATTCGCTCATTCGCGCTATGAGAAAAACTTCATTCATCGGCTTTTGAGTTTATTCCTTCCGGGAAATTGTCGGGCAGTTGCGACAAAAGGGGGAACCAGAACAACGCACTGCCCTCATGTATGTAGCGCTTCTCGTTTAAATCACATACATAATTCTTTCTCTGTTCTTAGCACGTACCCCTCTCCTAAAATTGGGAGAGGGGCACATGATGAGGGCGAGAATCTATGAGACACAACTGAGAATCGCTATAACCCTCTTCTGTCACTCTCCGAAAACTTTTGCCATTTATGAATTCTAGAGCTTTTGTATAGTAAGCGATCGCGCGATTCTTTTCTAATAACAAATACAAGACCAATTTTTTTCTAATAGTATAGCTTGCATTACTTGCCTCATGAGGCTTCTAGAGATCGCCCTTTCGGAGAGTGACAGAAGAGGGATATAGCGGTTCTCGATTAGATCACATACATTCGCGCCCTCTCCTAAACTTGGGAGAGGGACAGCCACTAAGAGCTTTGAAGGCATTACGTATGTGACTGAAACGAGAAGTGCTATAGATATGAAGTCTGAATACTCGCTTTCATAATAACTTTCCCAATACGGATAAAAATATACGTAAACAGTGGTTGAGGATTTTTCTGTATCCTCGATGATTCTTGTGTTTTCTGTGAAAAAAGAAATAAAAAGGCTAAAGTTTTCATCTACCAAAAGTAATGTCTTTACTATGAGAGTATTGACTTGATGAAATCTCTCTTTTAACCTGATGGTAACTTTTCAACTGACGGAAGAGACGATTTCTTAATGCAGAGAATGCATGTACTAATGGAAGTGCCCTAAATAATTCTTTGTCGAGATACCACAACTCATTGACATCAATACTTTACACAGTCTCTGGAAATGGATGATTTGTCTTTGTCATGTACGTAAATCCCAAACATCATGAATCAACTCTTAGAATCAGCAAACACTCACTATAAAAAACCCGAGCAAATCCGCTTAGCTTACTTAGACGGTATCCGTGGAATAGCCGCTCTCTACGTGGTGTTTGTCCACAGTTGGTACTATTCTGACTCGGTTTCATCACCCCCCATGTTATGGCTACCGATGACAAAGCTCCTAAGGTATGGAATTTTTGCAGTTGTCATTTTTATCGTTCTTTCCGGCTACTGTTTAATGCTACCGATAGTTCGCTCGGATAAAGGATATTTTTCAGGAGGATTACTAGGTTTCTTTAAGCGACGAATTCGTCGGATTCTGCCACCTTACTATGCTGCCCTGCTTTTATGTATGTTGATGGGTGGGTTAATACTGTGGCTGGAGCAGACGACTAATTTAAGCTGGTATGATGGCACGATGAACCCTCTCCAGGGCTTATTCTCTCCTAACTTTTCCGGGCATGATCTTATTATCTATTTTCTCCTGCTCCAAAATTTTGTCTTAGATATCAATAATATTAATGGTCCAACATGGACTGTTGCCGTAGAGTGGCAAATTTACTTCGTCTTTGCAATTTTATTAATCCCAATCTGGCGACGTTTAGGCTTATTTTACACAGTGGCGATCGCCTTTGCAGTTGGGCTGACAATAAGCTATTTGATGGGTAGTGAAGTCTCATCTCGTGCTTGCCCTTGGTTTTTAGGTCTTTTTGCGTTAGGAATGGCAGCAGCAGAGATTAATTTTTCGCAAAAACCATCTTTACTCCGGCTGAAAACATCATTACCGTGGGGTATACTTGCGGCGATCTTTGCTTGCCTTGCTTTCTTAACAGAGTCGCTGCGATTTAGTGCGCTCCCAGGATTGGCACAATGGATTGTCCATTCTTTTGTTGCTTTGGGGACAAGTTGTTTTCTGATTTACTGCACCAACTTTTTGACAAAAGGCAAGGCACTCCCGCCTGTTATCGGGTTCTTGGAATCTCGATGGGTAGTGGCACTCGGGATATTTTCCTACAGTCTTTATATCACCCACGCTCCTGTGGTGTGGCTCGTGCATCAACTCCTCCTCAGCCAACAGTTATCTCCGACAATGATGGCAGCTAAATGGCTTCTTTATGCTGTGCCATCGTCATTACTAGTTGCTTACTTATTTCATAGAGCCTTTGAGAAACCGTTCATGTCGCATTTCTCGGCTAAAGTCAAATCTCAAAGAACAAGCAGTACTGATTTAGCAAAGTCTGATGAAGGGTGGGATGTGTTAATTGGTGGAGAGTACACAGGCACACACACTAGACTTGCGACTTCTGTTAAACAGCTTCTTGAGTGGCTCAGAGAATACATGTCTGTAGATACAGTCACACTTTTACTGCCTGTGAGAGACAGACAGAATTTAGCAGTGTACGCCACTCTCGGACTTGAAGAGGAAATTGTACAAAAAATCCGTATACCTATCGGACAGGGCTTCGCCGGTCGGATATCTGCAAGCAAACAACCCACGATTGTCAATAATCTCAAAGAGGTAGAAGTTGTCAGTCCCATCCTACGTCATCGGGGTTTGCGATCGCTCGTTGGCATTCCTCTACCCATCGAACAAAGTCAGATGGGAGTCTTGCACGTTGGCACCTTCGAGTCGCACAACTTTACCGAACGCGATGTACAGCAACTGCAACTGATTGCAAAACTCATTGGCTCAATGGTAGCAGATGCAAAAGTTCTTAGTTTCGAGCAGGATTGCCGTAACACCTCCTACTTGAATTCAAGAGAATCAATGACAAGATTCCTTCAATTACCTTCTCACGTTAATTTAATCAATACTCTACATCAAGTTTTCGTGCTTAATTTCTCTACCCTTGAATTTAAAGTTAGCTGAAGTTTGTAGTTGCGCTTTAGCGCTAAAGCGCAACTACGAACGCATCAAGCAAATTTAATTACCAGTTATATTTAATACCATAAGCTTGTAGAATTCTCAAAGTTACTTAAGTAAAAACAGGGGTAGTAATGGTCAGGGTTAGAACTAAAGTGAAAAGATTTAATATTAAAGTTAGAAAAAAACTAAGAGCAAAAAGTATTACGAGCATAAACTTTTCTAATATTAAAGCTGATACTTTAGCAGGGATAACCGTGGCATTGGCACTTATTCCTGAATCTTTGGCTTTTGCGGCAATAGCCAAAGTCGAACCAATGGTAGCGTTGTATACTTCTTTTTGTATAGCGGTTGTCATTTCCCTATTTGGTGGACGTAGAGGAATGATTTCTGCTGCTACTGGTTCCATGTCATTGCATTGGCAGCACATCATGTTGTGAGCGTTCACACATTTCCCCGCGTTTGGAGCGATCGCGAACCGAACGGTGTCCTCACAATATTGGCAAAGGTTCTTGCTTTTGAACTTGCACCATTAGGTAATCTTCTAGCGAGGAGAAAGCAAAAAAACGGTGGATTCGCGTTTGCTGTTTCCACCGAACTGATTGACTCATTTGATTTTAAGTTTTACCAAACGTCTGCCATCCCTTCCTTGAAAGGCTCACCTGTAAAGGGTTGTACACCAATATTAGGATAGGCATCATCATTAGGACCAAAAATCCGCAATACAGCTTCAGAAATATACTAGGTAATTTTGGCAAGCATCCGATAAATAGCCATAATATTAAACTCCTTTTTTTCTGCTTTTTTTATTCGTTTTTAATCTTGATATATCTACTCTAGTTCTAATATTTTTAGCTGGATCTCAATTGCAATATATCTATATTTTCTGCAATAGATGTTGCTATTTTTTTGCAAAAGTTTACAGCAGTTTCCTTTCCTTGTGTACTCTGCGTCTGGAGCAGTTTTTTATCTCTCCCAATCTTACTCCCCATTGTCAAGATAGTTTACCTAAAGACTCCAGCATTGTTGCTCGTTCTGTATCTTGACGCCGCAGTGAAGGAAGCACCGTTCCGACTTTGTTGATGTCAGCAAGGCATTCAGATATAGAATTGACTAAAACTGGATGTGAACTAATCTCAAGGAAGCGATCGTGACCTGTTTGAAGAAGCCCATCGACTGCTAATGCAAATAGTACCGGATTCCTCATGTTTTGTACCCAGTAGGTGGCATCGAATTCTGAACCCAAAACCTGCCGCCCTGTAACAGTTGAGAAGAGGGTAATGGTAGCTGGTTGTGGGTTAATTCCTTGCAAAGATTCTGCTAATTCTGTTTTTAGTGGTTCCATGCTAGGGCTGTGGTATGGCACATCCACTCGTAGGAAGCGATGAAAAATCTGTTTTTGCGCTAGATATGTGGCAATTTCTGTCAAAGCTGCATTTTCCCCAGACAGAGTCACGGAGTTAGGGCTATTAATTGCTGCGATGGAGACAATCTTTGAGTATCCTGCGTGGATGTGTTCTGCCTCCTCTAAAGATAATCCAACGGCCAACATCCTTCCTTGACCAGCTGCTTGCGCTTGAATGCGGCTACGATGGAAGATAATCCGAACGGCGTCTTCTAGACTCAGAACTCCAGACACATAAGCTGCTGCGACTTCACCAACACTATGACCAATAACAGTATCTGGTTCAACACCCCAAGAACGCCACAAAGCAGTCAGTGCGATTTGTAGAGAAAAGATCGCGGGTTGGGCAATTTCGGTTTCATGAATACGCGATCGCTCTTTCGATGCCGTCAGTTCATCCCATAACGACCAACTTGCATACTGTTGCAGTAACTGATCACATTGTGCGATCACAGAACGGAATACGACTTCTTCGTTCAAAAGCTGACGTCCCATCCCCCACCATTGCGAACCCATACCAGAAAATACAAAAACGAGTTTGGAAGACATATCTAAACTTTTTATCCACGCTCCCACACATTGGCAGAGGGCGAATGGTAATCGCTGTAGGAACTGTTACAGGTGGGTTGAGACTGACTCCTTCGTATTTTTACTCGAAAACTTTAGCTTGAGCAACATTGCTCCCTCGTATTGGGAGCCAAAAAGGACTACTTCTGTGTTTATACCCAAACTGTCAAGGCGGTTGCTATAGATGCGAGATAAGTAAGTCGGCGATAAAAAACCTAATTATGTAAAGCTCGCCGGGGGAAGCTTCCCCCGGCAGACTTTACGTAAAGAAAAGTAAAGTTTATAAAATTAGCTCGTAGTAAGCGCTAAAGCGCTTTAGCGCTTACTACAAACTTTTATTTATTTATGCCGACTTACTTAGAAGAGGATTGTGTTAAATTGCGACAAGTCACCTCATCATTCTAAGAACTGCGGCTGACATTGGGCAGATTCGCTACTAATATTACATTGCTTTGCTTGTCCATGACCCACTTTTTTGCTTCTAGATTATTGTCACACTAAAAGCGATGGCTACGATCGCAAATTAAAGCACAACTCAAAGAGCAACCAAGTAACACCCGAAGAAATACATCACCGTAAAGCGCAACATCTTGAACTTGGTATGCATTGTCGTGCTATTTTTGAACGCATTCGTCCCCAACGAGAGTGAAAACCATTACAACTGATTTATCGCCATTGATGCGGAAGCACGAAAACTACCTTTTGGACTTGAGACTGGAAGGTTTGCTACAACAAGTTCGTGATCAATACACCAATCCAGCTTATTTACCCCAAGTAGAAAAAGTAGGAAAAGTAGGATGTTTTTTCAACTATTGAAATGAAGTCTGAATTATGATATACATTTTATACAGCTAATAAATCCGAAAGTTTTATAACTTGACCAAATAATCAGGGTTTCAGCGACCTTTTTGGACTAATGAGCAGCGCTTGCACTATACTCTTAAGTCACTAACAAGGCTGCTCATGAGTGGCTCTTCGTGCTGATTTAAAAAGTCGGTCATCTGACTTATCGTTACTACTTTAAAAATCTTAATTTTTAAAGCAGAGCTTGGCATTGAGCCTGGACA
>JAQYWP010000544.1 GCA_029379285.1 Rhizonema sp. PD38 | reverse complement strand
CTATAGTTTATCGCGGGTATCGAGAAACTGACCAAAAACCTGTGGCCCTCAAGTTGCTGAAGAATCCTTATCCTAGTTTCAGTCAGCTGGTGGAGTTTCGTAATCAGTATACCATCGCCAAAAATCTCAACTCACCCCTCATTATCCAAACATATAGCTTAGAACCTTACAAAAATGGTTATGTGATCGTGATGGAAGACTTTGGCGGAATTCCTCTCAGTCAGTGGAAGGGGACAGGAGGAACTGTAGCAACCCTGATTGAATTTTGTCAAATAGCGATCGCTCTGTGCAATAGCTTAGATTTTCTTTACCGCTATCGCATTATTCACAAAGATATTAAACCTGCCAATATTTTAATTCATCCTGAAACAAAACAGACAAAATTAATTGACTTTAGTATTGCATCTCTACTCCCACGGGAAACTCAAACGATCATCAATCCTAATGTGCTAGAAGGCACATTATGCTATTTGTCTCCAGAACAAACCGGACGGATGAATCGCGGGATTGATTACCGTACTGATTTTTATTCTCTCGGTGTAACTTTTTATGAGTTACTGACGGGGGAATTACCGTTTCAATCAAAGGAACCGATGGAATTGATACATTTTCATATTGCAAAGCTTCCACCTTTGGTACATGAGATTAATCCTCAAATTCCACCTGTATTTTCGCTCATTGTCAGCACTCTGATGGCGAAAAACGCTGAAGCTCGCTATCAGAGTGCATTAGGGCTGAAATATGATTTAGAAAATTGCTTGGAGCAACTTAAGAGAACGGGTAAAATTACAGACTTTCAAATTGCACAACGAGATATTTGCGATCGCTTTATTATCCCCAATCAACTCTATGGACGAGAAAAGGAAGTAGAAATACTGTTAACAGCATTTGAGCGTGTCAGTGCAGGTTCTACAGAAATGATGCTAGTTGCAGGTTTTTCGGGGATTGGTAAAACGGCGATCGTCAACGAAGTCCACAAGCCCATTGTCCGACAGCGCGGCTATTTCATCAAAGGTAAATTTGACCAATTTAATCGTAATATTCCCCTTTCTGCCTTTGTTTCAGCCTTACAAGACTTGATGAATCAATTGTTGAGTGAAAGCGATCGCCAAATTGAGCAGTGGAAAACTAAAATTCTTTCAGCTTTGGGGGAGAATGGACAGGTAATTATCGAAGTCATTCCCGAACTCGAACAGATTATTGGTTCACAACCTCCCATACCCGAATTATCTGGTAATGCTGCCCAAAATCGCTTCAATTTCCTTTTCCAAAAGTTCATTGCCACCTTCACTACCATTGAACATCCCCTCGTCATATTTCTAGATGATGTGCATTGGGCAGATTCTGCTTCTTTGAAGCTGATGCAACTATTAATCAACAAAACGGCTCCGGGGTATCTATTACTAATAGGAGCCTATCGAGATCATGAAGTTTTTCCAATTCATCCTTTAATACTAACTTTAAATGAGATTGAAAAAACTGGAGCAACTCTTAACACCATGACTTTAGCTCCACTCAATCAATCTAACATTAACCAACTGATAGCTGATACTCTCAGTTGTTCTCCGGATTTGGCTTTAGCTTTAACTAAATTAGTTTACCAGAAAACTCAGGGGAATCCATTTTTTAATAATCAATTCCTCAAGGTGCTACATGAAGAGGGACTGATAACCTTTAATCTCGAGGTGGGGTATTGGGAATGTGATATTGCTCAAGTCAACGCCTTAGCTTTGACGGATGATGTAGTCGAGTTTATGGCAATTCAGTTACAGAAATTGCCTCAAGCAACCCAAGATGTTTTGAAGTTAGCTGCTTGCATTGGCAACTCCTTTGACTTGGGGACTTTGGCTATTGTCAATCAAAAATCTCAAGTCGAGACGGGAAATGACTTGTGGCAAGCTTTGCAAGCAGGTTTAATTTTACCTCAGAATGAGATTTATAAGTTTTTTCAAACCAGCGAGAATGACGCGAACGTGAACCTGGAAAACAATTCCAGTTTTCAAGTTCTTACTTACAGATTTTTACATGATCGCGTGCAGCAAGCAGCATATTCAATGATTCCAGATGAGCAGAAACCGTCTATCCACTTGAAAATTGGACGACTTCTACTTAGTCATACTAGAGAAAGAACATCGGAAGAAAACATTTTTGAAATTGTTAATCACTTGAATATTGGACGAAGCCTAATTATCTTACCATTGGAGCGAGAGCAACTGGCTAAGTTCAACTTAACTGCGGCTCGCAAAGCAAAAGCTGCAACGGCTTATGGAGCAGCGGTACAGTATTTGGAAATCGGAATTGAGCTATTACCACAAGATAGCTGGCACTCCCAGTATGAGCTGACTCGGATTTTATTTGAAGAAGCTGCCACTGCTGCTTATTTGAGTACGAATTACCCTCAGATGGAGCAATTGGCTGCCGTAATTCTGCAACATACTAACAGCTTATTAGACAATATCGGAGTCTACAAAATTAAGATGCTGGGTGCCCATGCTCAAAGTCAATTACAGGAAGTTATCCAGATTGGCTTACAAGTACTACAGCTATTAGGGGTGGAGTTTCCACCGCTAACTCCTACAGATATTGAACAAGGATTGCAGCAAACTCAGATGGCTATGCAAGAACATTCAATTCCCAGCTTGTTGGACTTAGGGGTGATGACCGATCCGACAAAACTGGCGGTAATGCAGATTTTAACTCAAATGGTTCCATGTGCCTATCAAACCACTCCTCTGCTGATGCCATTGCTAGTCTTTAAGCAAATCAATTTGTGCATTGTACATGGAAATTGTGCAGTTTCGGTAATGTCCTACTCAGATTATGGGCTTTTGCTTTGCGCGATGGGCGATATAGATGCCGGATATGAGTTTGGACAACTGGCTTTGAATATCCTCGAACGCTTCAAAGCTGATACCTTGAAATGTCGGCTCTATTTTGTTGTTTACACCTTTCTGAGTCACTGGAAAAAACCTCTCAGAAACTTATTACCTCGGTTTCTAGAAGGATATCAAGTCGGCTTAGAAATGGGGGATTTAGAACATAATGCATTACACCTATTTGTATACTGCTGTCATGCCTATTTTGTAGGTAATGAACTAAATACTCTCGCATCCGAGATGGAAAACTATAGGCAAGCAATTTATCAGCTGAAACAAGAACCAATTCTACATAATCATGAAATCTACCAGCAAACCGTTTTAAACTTGCTAGGACGTTCTAAAGATCCATGTCAGTTGGTAGGAGATGTGTATGATGAAAAACAGTTACTTCCCATTTATTTACAATTAAGCAATCGTACGGCTCTTTTCTACTTGTACTATAATAAAATAGTTCTCTGCTATTTGTTAGAACAATACCAGCAAGCAGCAGATTATACTGATGTTGCTAATTCGTATCAGGATAGTATGAATGCTATGTTTGTGGGAACTTTATTCCACTTCTATAGTTCTCTGGTATATCTGGCTTTATATAAATTGGCTACTGAAACAGAACAATCTCAGTATTTGGAAAAAGTCGTCGCCAACCAAGAAAAGTTCAAAAAATGGTCAAATCACTCTCCAGCGAATCACTTACACAAATTTTATTTAGTGGAAGCTGAAAGACATCGGGTATTAGGTAACAAAGCAGAAGCAATTGAATATTATGATCGCGCCATTTGCGGAGCAAAAGAAAACAGTTTCATTCATGAAGAAGCTCTAGCCAATGAACTCGCGGCTAAATTTTATCTAGAATGGGGCAAAGAAAAAATTGCCCAATCCTACATGACGGAAGCTTACTACGCTTATAGCCGTTGGGGTACCAAAGCCAAAGTAGACGATTTAGAGCAACGTTATCCTCAACTGCTGGCATCTATTTTGCAACAGCGACAAGAGTCATTAAATTTGACTGAAACAATCTTTGCAGCTTCTTCTCACACGAGCCAAACCTCGGTATTGGGTAATAGTTATATATCAAAAACACTAGACTTAGCAAGCATATTCAAAGCTTCTCAAACCCTGGCGAGCGAAATTGAGCTAGAAAAGTTACTTTCTACCTTGCTCCAGGTTGTGCTGGAAAATGCCGGAGCTGACAAGTGCGTTTTGTTGTTGCCCAAAGATGAACAGTTGGTAATTAAGGCAATTGCTCAACTCGGGCAACCCCCAACTGTTCTGTCATCGATTGCTACACAAATGAATCAATATGTTCCAACGTCTCTAATTAATTTTGTTAAACGTACCCTGAAACCCTCTGTAATATTTAATGCGGTAGATCACGATCTCGTTGCCCCAGATCCCTACATTCTGCGGCAACACCCCAAGAGTGTTCTTTGTACCCCAATTTTGAACCAAGGCAAGTTAATTGGGATTTTATACTTAGAAAATAACCTGATGAGTGGAGTATTTACAAGTGCTCGCCTGGAAGTTCTGAATTTACTGTGCGCTCAAGCCGCGATCTCCCTGGAAAATGCTCGGGTGTATCAGCAAGCACAGAATTACGCAAAACAGTTGGAACTGTCCCTAGAAGCGTTCAGTGCCAGTGAAACCCGCTTCCAAATGCTTGCGGATAATATCCCTGGGGTAATTTTTCAATTGGGCTCCACGGAGGACGCTTCCCTATCTATACACTATATAAGTTCTGGTTGCTACGATCTATACGAGGTAACCGCTCTTGAGCTAATGTCTGGAGCGAGAAGCTTACGTTCTTTTGAACATCCTGACGATATCTCAGAGATAAATCGAGCCTGGCTCTACTCAATCCAAAATCTTACCCCATTTCGCCAGGAATGGCGCATTATCACGCCCAGTGGTAAAGTGAAATGGATTCAGGTGGCATCGCAACCAGAACAAAAAGATGATGGTAGGGTTGTTTGGAATGGTGTCATTCTCGATATTAGTGATCGCAAACACGCCGAAGCTGAGCGACAAAAAAAGGCAGAGGAACTCGAAAGGGCTTCAAAAGAACTGCAACAAGCTCAAATTCAGCTTATTCAAAATGAAAAGATGTCTGCGTTAGGCAACCTTGTTGCAGGTGTGGCACACGAAATTAGTAATCCTGTCGGCTTTCTCAGTGGCAATATCCAACCCGCTTTAGACTATATTGAAGATCTCTTTGGGTTAGTGGATTTGTATCAACAAAAGTATCCTAATCCAGAAGCAGAAATTAAAAAGAAAATCCATACTATTGGGCTAGACTATATCCGTGAAGACTTACCCAAATTAGTTGGTTCAATGCTTGAAGGTATCAATCGCATTTATGATATTAGTAGTACCTTGAGAAACTTCTCTCGGAAAGATAGTGATCGCCCAGTCGTCACCAACATTCACGATGGCATCGACAGCACTATTATCATCCTCAGACATCGCCTGAAAGCTTCGGGAAATCATCCGGAAATTCAAGTTATCAAAGAGTATGCTCTGCTTCCACCCGTAGAATGTTTTGCCGGACAACTAAATCAGGTATTTATGAACATGCTAGCAAATGCTATTGATGCACTCGAAGAGTCAAATACCGGACGCTGTTTTGCAGATATTCAAGCTGATCCCAATTACATTACAATTACTACGAAAATTAGTGACGATAAACAACAGGTGTTTATTAGTATTAAAGATAATGGTCCCGGAATGACAGAAGAAGTCCAACAAAAGATTTTTGATGACTTGTTTACTACTAAAACAGTTCGTAAGGGAACAGGATTAGGTTTGGCGATCGCTCAGAAAATTATTGTCGAAAAACACAAAGGAAATATTGAGGTCAATTCAAAAATAGGACAAGGAACACAGTTTACGATTACGATTCCTATTTCACATTCAAATTCGTAATTCGCTCATTTATGACTTATCTGCTTAATTGTTTCTCATTGAGTACGTTTTCAATATGAATCTTCTTGCTTAAAAAATATTGTTACTTTATTTTTTCTTTACTATAAAACAAATGCATATCATTTACAACTAAAGCTGCTGGAAGAATGAGCTTATGTGAGAGCGATCTCCCAGCAAATTATAGTTTAACTACACTCTACTAATTGTTTTTCAACAATAGGACAGGGAACCGAATTTATAAATCATCTTCTTGCTTGAAAGTGTTTCTCATTACCAAAATTGATATCGCTATTGTATTTTATGTATC
>JAQYWP010000543.1 GCA_029379285.1 Rhizonema sp. PD38 | reverse complement strand
GTTGGGGAGCCAGCACTGCAAGCGTGTCTCCCGCTGTAGGTGAGGAGCGTGGTGGGGTTCAGTGTTTACAGAAATTATGGTTAATTAACCGGACATAATATCACATGTTTTTTCAGAGCAGTTACCAACCCGAAACAGGAGTGTCAAGTCGTCACTGATCCAACTTCTTTAACTCTTCCTTGGTAAACGGATTCTTACCCCCCCGCAGGGCTTGCACCCACCCCTGCCGTTGTGTTTTAAGATCTTTATCAGTAGTCTGGGCGATAAATGCCTCAAAATCGGATATAGCTCCTTGGTAATTACCCGTCAGCGCCCTCGCTAACCCGCGACTATCACGAAACTTGCCATTATTCGAGGCAAGTTTGACAGCTTTTTCACAGGCAAACATGACCTCTTTGGCGGATTTATTTAGACTACCTTGTTTACAAAGACTGTCCCAAGTATTAGCACCAATTTCTACTTGCGGATCAAGTTTTTGTGCTTGGTTATACGCAGCGATAGCTTCCTTTATCTTCTTCTGTCCAACAAGACTCTCGCCCTCACTAACCTTGCGTTCCGCTTTACCTTTAATCTCAAACTCTTGTACTTTTTCCTGGAGGTTAAACTTTAATTCTCCATTCCACTTCAAAGCCGTCTTAAAATTAACAACAGCCTCATCAACATTACCAGCTTTTGCTTTGTCTTCCCCCACTTTTACCAAAAACTTGGCGGTTTTGTCATATGATGCGGTGACGATTTCCTTGCCATCCGGACTAAAATTGGCGTTGATGATAGGTTGTGTATGCCCTATGAGGGTGGAAAGCAACTTGCCTTGAATGTCCCACACCTTGGCAGTATTGTCTAATGATGCGGTGACAATCTCCTTGCCATCCGGACTAAAATTGGCGTTGAAGACAGGTTGTGTATGCCCTATGAGGGTGGAAAGCAACTTGCCTTGAATGTGTCCTCTGATGCGGTGACGATCTCCTTGCCATCCGGACTAAAATTGGCGTTGTTGACAGTATCTGTATGCCCTATGAGGATGGAAAGCAACTTGCCTCGTTTGTCCCACACCTTGGCAGTATTGTCCTCTGATGCGGTGACGATCTCCTTGCCATCCGGACTAAAATTGGCGTTGTTGACAGTATCTGTATGCCCTATGAGGATGGAAAGCAACTTGCCTCGTTTGTCCCACACCTTGGCAGTATTGTCCTCTGATGCGGTGACGATCTCCTTGCCATCCGGACTAAAATTGGCGTTGTTGACAGTATCTGTATGCCCTATGAGGATGGAAAGCAACTTGCCTCGTTTGTCCCACACCTTGGCAGTATTGTCCTCTGATGCGGTGACGATCTCCTTGCCATCCGGACTAAAATTGGCGTTGTTGACAGTACTTGTATGCCCTTTGAGTTGATTCTGCTCCTGAATATGATCTAAAATGCCATTTAAAGCGACAATGGGGCTAGTAACATCTGGATACTTTATCTATGGGGGTATTTTTCCCAACTAGCTTTTGTCACTTTTCCCCAGCATCCATTGCTAAGATTAACCCCTCTATTTGGTGGACATCAAACAGTTGTAAAGCTCTATCCCCTTGTGTTTCTAGAACAGTAGCTGTTTTTGCATTCTGGATTAATTTTTCAGCAAACCAACTCGCCCCAATTGCCCCCAGAATCGCTACTGATAAAATACCCAAACCCATGCGAGTAGTGCGTTTGGCTTTTCGTTCCGCATCAGCGATAATCTGCTGTGCCCTTTTCTCCGTTTGCGCTAAAGCAAATTGAATTTCTCGCTTATCTAACTCCTGACTAGCAGCCAAAAACCGATAATCGTCATCACTTAAAGTTTTATTCTTCGCCCAATCCAAAGCATCCTGCAAAGCCTGTCCCCGCAACAAACGCGATTCATCCCCTTGCTTTGCATCTAACCAAGCCGTTAGAGCCTGGGAATAGGGACGCAGTTGACCGAGTTCTTTCTCTACCCACTCCGCATTAAACACCCCTTGGTAAATGCGGTTACGTACCCGTAAAGTATTATCCTCACGCCACACCACCCCCGATAACTTTAGGTGTGACTTAATCATCGACTGTTCCTCATCGATAACAGGATGCTTACCTAAATTAATCTCTCGATAAACGCTTAGCAACTGGTCTTTATTTGGAACACGTTTGGTCAGCATATCCCGTACAAACTGCAAGTTATTATCTTGCTGGCTCATCGCCCCAAAAAATGTACTGCTGACCACCTCTTCCAATGCTGCTGATGACCAACTGTCTTTATCCTGTTCAGTAATAATACTACACAGCCGCTGAGTTAAATATGGATGTCCCCCAGTCCATTCCAGTACCCATCTCAACAACTGTTGTGCTGGTTCTCTTGGCAGTCCTAACCCGGATGCCAAGGGTATTGCTTCCTCAAAAGTAAAGTCAGTTAAATCTAACCGTTGTCCAATATTGAAAGGTGTTCGCCTAGGGTCACGAATCAAATCTCCCGGTGTTGCTACCCCAATCAACACAAACGAAAGTCGCTCAAACCTGGCATCCTGAGCACGAGCTACATAAAGATAGCGAATCGCCGCAAAAAAGTCATCCGTAAAATCCAGAGCAAGGGTAGTATCAATTTCATCTACAAAAATGACGACAGGGGATGTCTCCTCAACCAACAAAATCTGATGAAAAAATTGGGTCAATCGCTGGGTAAACCCTAGATGGGAGTTTTGCTGCCACCACTCCACCACATCTGTATCCAGCGTCAAAGTATCTTCAATAATACTGAGTAAACCTAAATACCACTGTTCCGCACTCACCTGTGTACCTATTCCTGTCAAGTCAATAATTACTGACTTCACCGAAACTTTTTTCAACTCAGATGCAGTATTAATCATCAAGCTGGACTTGCCCATCTGCCGGGAAGTCAGGATATAGGCAAACTCTGCTTGTTGACACAACTCTAACAGCTTCTTATCCGCAAGCCTTCTCAGGTAAGTCCCTTTACTAGCTTGGACTGTACCACCTAAAGAGTAAATGTTTACCTTAGCCACGTAGATGCTCCCGGAAGTAGTCGGCGTAAAGCTGACAACGGGGTATGACTGACAGCCCTGATGAGCGTAGTAAACCTATACCCCGCAACTGCCAGAATATTTGCTAATCTTCGCATATATTTTGGCTGCCTCCACCATGTCCAGAAAAATGTACAATTTGTGGTTCATGATCCAACAAAGCACGGCGCAAATCATCAACTCGTACCGCCAATTTAGAGATGATTTGAAACTCTTCTCGATCCTTGGCACGTTCTAAACCTGCCTGAATTTCCCGCACCTCCTCATCAAGAGCGTATCTTGCTCGTGTTAATGGGATTGGCTGATAAAAGCAGAATTTTTTCACCATGCCGTCAAAAAAACACCGGGATTACATCATCAAATTATTTCTTCAATATTCTACCTTGATTTTCCGTAAATACGCGATTTCCCGTTTTTCTTGAAGTCAGAAAGTGCAATAAAAAAAGTTGATACGAATAGACAGCAGGAGAGAGCTTAAGCAGAGGAGGAGGGGTGCAGAGGAGGAAAAAATTAGAACCCATTTGTATCAGGAATTTCGTGAAATGGTATAAGAGTAATCCAAGAAAGAAATGAGCCTCAAAACGTTACAGGGCAAGGAAAATACACCAAACGTATAAAAATGCCTGAAACCCAGATATATCAACTTATCAGGTAAAACGATGTCAACGTCTCTCTGTCTATACATTTGAGGTTCAATTCAAGCTATTTTTTGTCTAAGTCCCGCTAATTGAAGAGAAATTCTTCAAGATATGCTCTAACTCTAAGATTTGGTATAAGGGGAATGAGTGTGATTGAGATTTGGCTTGCTGGTAATGTAATTTTCCGAAAACCCAAAAAATGAGGTGCAGAAGCTGTATCTTCAATGTAATTGTAGTCTACCGATGCGTGAGCTATGCCACAAGATTACTCGGGGCAAAATCTAAGAGGGCGATCGTTTCGAGGTATGAACCTTGAAGAGGCGAACTTTAGCGGTGCAGATATCCGCAGTGCTGATTTTAGTGGTGCTATCCTCATAGGCGCTGACTTCAGTGATACTAAGGCTGGGTTGCAAAAAAGGTGGGCTATTTTCTTGGTGCTTGTTTCGTGGTTGCTGATGGGTATATCAGGATTTCTCTCTGCTTTTGCTGGTATTTTAGTGGTGGTTTTAACACCAGACAAAAGTTATAAAACTGCGGCTTTTGCTGTTGTAATTATATTAATCATCTTCTGTTTCGTGACAATTCGTCAAGGAATACAAGTGGGTTTAGGAACCGTCGCCGTCGCCGGAGCCGTCGCCGGAGCCGTCGCCGGAGTCGGAGCCGGAGCCAGAGGCTACGCCTTACTCGGAGCCTTCGCCGGAGCCGGAGCCGGAGCCGGAGCCTTCGCCCTCGCCGTCGCCTTCACCGGAGCCTTCGCCGTCGCCGGAGCCGGAGCCTTCGCCCTCGCCGTCGCCGTCGCCGTCGCCGTCGCCGTCGCCGGAGCCGGAGACGGAGTCGGAGCCCTCGCCTTCACCGGAGCCGGAGTAATATTATTATTTAGCACATATATAAGTTGGCGTGCATTAAAGGGAGATCCAAAACACGCTCTGATTCGTGAAATTGCTGTTGCTTTTGCCGCGAGTGGTGGTACAAGCTTCCGCAAAGCCAATCTCAGTAACGCTAACTTTACGGCAGCCACGCTCAAAAGTACAGATTTTAGATTTGCGATTCTCACTTGTACAAATTTCCATAAAACTAAGAAACTAGATCGCGTTCGCCCTGGTGCAACTTACCTTCAAAAAGCACAGGTGCGTCAAGTACTCGTAACTAATTTTGGAGTTGATCAGAATTTTGACCGTCAAGACTTGCGAGGAGTAAACTTTAAAGGAGCTAACTTAGTAGATGCCAGCTTTATCAGTGCTGACTTGAGTGAAGCTAATTTACAAGATGCAGATTTATCCAGAGCCCAGCTCGTACAAACACAATTAGAAGGTACAGACTTTACAGGTGCTACCCTCACCGGAGCATACATCAGAGACTGGAACATTACCAGTGATACTAAATTTGATGGGGTACGGTGTGAGTATGTTTATATGCGACTCCCCACTAAAGAGAACCCAGATCCTCTACGCAAACCAGATAACAATAAAGAAGTTTTTAAAGACGGGGAGTTTGGAGATTTTATCAAACCAATATTTGACACCCTCGACCTTTATCATAACCAAGGTGTTGATCCACGGGCGATCGCTATTTCATTTAAACAGCTAGCAGAAAACCACCCAGAAGCGGAACTGCGAATTGTGGGGATGGAAGTCAAAGGTGAGGATAAATTTTTACTTCGTGCTCAGACTGCTCCAGATACTGATAAATCTCAACTTAGCCAAGAGTATTTTGAAAAATATCATCCACTTAAAGGGTCTTCAGATCAAGAAATTAAATTGCTATTGCAAGACCAAAATAGCAAAATACATAATTTAGAAACTTCGATTCAATCAGTACTACAAGGTGATAATTATTATACAACAAAAACAATTTTAATTTTAACAGCTAATCCCAAAACCACTACATCTTTACGATTGGATGAAGAGGTGAGAGAAATTGATGCCGGATTAAAACGAGCTAAAAAGCGAGAGGAATTTAACTTAAGACAATGTTGGGCTGTACGAGTACGAGATATTTCTCAAGCATTATTAGACTTCGAGCCGCACATTGTTCATTTCAGTGGACATGGTTCTGGAAATGATGGGTTAGCATTAGAAGATAAAATTGGCAATGTACAGTTAGTAGATACCGTTGCGTTAGCAGAACTGTTTAAGTTATTTACTCCTCACGTTGAATGCGTTCTTCTTAATGCTTGTTATTCAGAAGCACAAGCAGATGCAATTGTGAAACATATTCCTTATGTAATTGGAATGAGTCAGGAGATTGGTGATCAAGCTAGTATTGAGTTTGCGATCGGTTTTTACGCTGCCTTGGGGGCTGGAAAATCGATTGAGTTCTCCTATGAATTTGGCTGTAGTGCTATTCGGCTCGCAGGAATTGCAGAACACTTAACTCCTGTATTGAAGAAAAAACAGTGAACTACTCCCTTCCCGCTAGAAGAATACCGATCTATTAAACCG
>JAQYWP010000542.1 GCA_029379285.1 Rhizonema sp. PD38 | reverse complement strand
GCCAGTAAGGTCGCCTTGGAAGAGTTCCCCGATTTAGATATTACCGTTCGCGGTGCAATTAGCATTGGTCGCCGCTTGCAAGATCCACTCGCAGAGCTTGTAAAAATTGATCCCAAGTCGATTGGTGTGGGACAATATCAACACGACGTGGATCAAAAATTGTTGAGAAAGAAGTTGGATGAAACGGTAGAAAGCTGTGTCAACTTTGTGGGAGTGGATTTGAATACAGCCTCTAAAGAACTTCTTACCTCGGTGTCTGGAATTACACCAACAGTTGCTAACAACGTTGTTACCTATCGCAACCAGCAAGGTGCTTTTAAAAATCGTCGGGAACTCCTGAAAGTCCCTAAGTTGGGACCAAAAGCTTTTGAACAGGCGGCAGGTTTCTTACGGATTCGGGGTGGCAGCAACCCCTTGGATAATACTGCAGTTCATCCAGAGAGTTACGCAGTAGTGGAAGCGATCGCCTCCGATTTAAACGTTCCTTTAACTCAAATTACCCTAATTGCTGAAAAGCTCCAAAAAACGAGCTTGAAGAAATACGTTACGGACAAAGTCGGCGAACCAACATTACAAGATATCTTCAGGGAGTTGGAAAAGCCAGGAAGAGATCCACGCGCTGAATTTAAGTATGCCACCTTTAAAGAGGGAATTAAAGAAATCTCCCACCTGAAAGTAGGAATGGAATTAGAAGGGATTGTTACGAATGTTGCCAACTTCGGTGCTTTCGTCGATATCGGTGTTCATCAAGATGGTTTGGTTCATATCTCTCAACTTGCTGATAGATTCGTTGACGATCCCAAAAAGGTGGTTAAAGTTGGACAAGTTGTCAAAGTACAGGTGTTGGAAGTCAACGAGAAATTGAAGCGGATTAGTTTATCGATGAAAGCTGTGAAGCAATAGCTTTTTATACTCAGATCTCTCATGTCTGGTTAAAAACCCATTATAAATAAAGTGGCGGCGCAGGGGGAAAGATTATAAGAGGGTTTATCATATAAATCCTTTTTTATCCTAATTAATCGGACATGAGAGAACGCTTAAATGAACCACGTCTTTTTTGTCTCCCGCGCAAAGTAGCAAAGAACACATTTATCTAAATAACTGAAAACTGCTGTCAGGTAGCTGTTGACATTGAACGCCTTATTTTTGCTGGCGGTGGCGAAATGCATTTTTTCTGCGAACAAGCTTTACTTTAGACGGCAGCAGCAAGGGGGGCTGGATTTATGCATTGAGCCGAGATTTTTATAAGTGCGATTCGTTCTGGAGAAACCCAGTTTCTGGGGGGATTTCAGGCGTTAGTAGAGTAACCCTTATTGGGATGAGTTCGCACGCTTAATCCTCTACTAATGACAACTTAATATCCATGTAAGTGAGGCGAGTAACCTAGAAAACCAATTCTTACTGCCCTAGTGCGGGGTTGACAGCACATAAACTACCAATGATGGTAGCCCCTACGAAGAAGACTGACTATCTCTCTCCGTAAAGCGGGGATGAAAGCGGTTAATGGTGGTAATTGCTGAAAGCACCAACTGCTTTTCAAGAGTCTATGAGGAGAGTAAACGAAGTGTCGTTGAGCCATCGTCAAATCTCGCGCCTGGGATATAAGCTTGTGTTTCGGACACACCTTGGGTTGGAAATAACCGGCATGGGGTTTGGACTGTTAGGATCTTGCAACCGAAGCAGCGTACCTCTTAGAACCCCCGGTGGATAGACACCCTCTAAAGACTCAAAACAATGGATATTAGGAACGAAATAACCCAAATTATAGCTCCTACAGTGGTCGATATGTAGGTAGGTGACAACCACTGGGTATTCACCACGAGGTCAGAAAGTAATCCTTTACGATTACTAACACATATCGAATTTCACTCCAGCGTGAACGATTATGTCAAGGTTCGTGGTGATAAAAGTCATGTGATTACCGCTTAATTGTTCACATTCGTTATGATATTGGAATTATTTTTATTCGTTTTATTGGAACGCATAAAGAATACGATAACGTAGATGTGACAAGTATTTGAGGGAGTAATACCTATGCTTGAACTCCGTCCTATCCGAACCGAAGCTGACTATCGTGCTGTGCTTGATGAAATTGAAAAATTGTTCGAGACCAAACCCAATACGCCAGAGTGTGACCGTTTAGAAGTTTTAACTACGCTGGTGGAAGCATACGAGCAACGACATTACCCCATCGAAGCACCAGACCCCATTGAGGCTATTTTATACTATCTCGAATCCCGTGGGTTATCTTGGCATGATTTAGAGTTTGTTATTGGGAGTAAGGCAGAAATAGCAGACATTTTGCATCGGAAGCAGGCATTAACGTTGGATATGATTCGGCGTTTGCATCAACAATTGGGCATTCCGGCAGAGATTTTGATTCAACCATACCCTTTAATGCAAAATTCAGCTTAATAGACATCTCCGAAAAAGTGGGAACGCCAGTCTCCTACAGAGGGAAATCCCTACAACATGTTAAGAACAAGAAAAAGGTAAGGATTCAGGTCTAAAGTTGAGGGATTAAAGATGGTGCTTGTATATCAGGGTTAACCATTGCTTTGAGCGCTTGCTCAAAAATTCAATGATTGAGCGACCTTGCCGACGACAAGTTTGTACTACTGTCAACAAATTGGCAGTGTGTTTAAACCTCTCCATTGAGCAAGAACCACCACTGACTTTACGTTTTGTGACAGCCAAGCGTAGCGATCGCTCTTTCCCCAGTTCCCACAATAGTTCTTGTTGTTTTTTATAGGGTAAATGCCCATAATTATTTACCCATCCTAAAAAAGCTTGTAGTTTTACACCTATATCTTGTCCTGGAACAATCTCTGTTGACCATTTTGCCGCTTGCAAACTTCCACAACCAGAGCATAAACATTTATGGCGATGATACTCAACTATCTCGATTGGTCGCTCTACCAACTGCGCCACTTATTGTGTTTCTATTTTTATCGGCTCTGAAACGAAGTCCGTTTGACCGCAGCATTCACAAACTTGGGGGCGCACCGAAAATTAAAGTTAGAGACAGGTATTCAACTAGACACGATATGATGTGCAAACTCGATCGCTTCTGCTGGTGTGGAGATTTTGCCTTCAATTTGCGCCACAGAAATTTCTGTAAGTATTTTCCCCACCAATGGCGAAGCTGGGACATTCAATGCTATAATCAATTCCTTCCCACTCAATAATGGAGTGGGATGAGCGACCAGATCATCAGGATTGAGGTAGCGGTCGGTCAAGGGTGCGATCGTCTCTACCAGAATACCACGTGCTACTGCTAAAACGACTATGGTTGGAAAAACAAACCCAGCTTCTTGAAATAAAAAATACTGTTCTCGTAAAGATAATTGGGGTGCTTGAAGCTGTGGGGACAGTTTCAGGGCTGTTATTGTCGCTTTAATTTCAGATCGGCTGTATGTCAGTTGCTGTAATTCTATTTCAGCGATTGATGGTTCTGACTTCACAAGACAAGCGAGTTTGGCAATACCCAACCAGGTCGTTTTAACAGTATCACGTACATACTTTTGCAGTAAATTTTCTAGTT
Source organism: Rhizonema sp. PD38 (assembly GCA_029379285.1). GTDB lineage: Bacteria > Cyanobacteriota > Cyanobacteriia > Cyanobacteriales > Nostocaceae > Rhizonema. The sequence goes on along the minus strand of JAQYWP010000542.1, from coordinate 2,579 downwards.
CTAGCTGAGAAGCTGCTCTGTCAACTGCCGCGAGAAGAGTAAAACTTTCTTTTGTGGCGTATTTGAAGAAAGGTTTCAGCAAACCATCTTCCCAAGCACGGGCAATCCATACATTACCTTGAGGTGACAGCATATAACCTAATTCTACCCTAACTCTTTCTGCTGCGACATTAGTAATGAGTGAAGCTAAAGAGCGAATGGCATTTTGGGTTGCTGGTTCAATGGTAAAACCAAGTTGTGCCGCTTGGCGATACGCCCGCAGTAACCGTAAGGGATCGTCTCTTAAGTTAACGGGTGATATCATTTTCAATAGACCTTGTTGGATATCTTGACGACCTTGCAAGGGATCGATAAATTCTTGTGTGTGAGGGTTGTAGGCGATCGCATTCACCGTAAAATCTCGCCTGTGCAAATCAACTTCCAGGCTTTCTCCTTCTGCCTGAGCAAAATCAACAGTAGCTTGAGGAAAAACCACACGGGCAATTTGTCTTTGAGGATCTAATAAAACAAAGCCTGCTTGATAATGCGTCGCAATTTGGCGAGCGACTTTAACCGCATTAGATGGTAAAACAAAATCTAAATCCACGTACTCGCGTGTTCTCTCCAAAATCGCATCCCGCACCGCACCACCTACCATGTAAGCAGGTTGTGGTAAAAATTCTAGGCTAAAAGGCCAGCATTCGGGAGATAAACTGTTACGCATGAAAATCAGTTGGAATTAAAATAATCATGAATCCTTGATTATGAGTCCTTCGTCCTTTGTCGTAAATCACTAATAAGCAACTTTGTAATAAAAATAAACCTAGCGGATAGTGAATAACTGTTTGCGTTAAGCTAGATTAACAATAAAGGACTCTAGAGTTGGTTTGATTATGTGTATTTGCGTAAACTGCCACTATGTGGATAGATGTATAAGTTACCACGCGGTAGAGGGGCAGCACCAACAACCCCACTTAACCGAAGCTCCTGATTTTGAGCCAAACGAACCTTCCATCAATGTCAACATCCGTACAAAAGAAGATATGATTGAAATGGAATGGGATGTTGTTGGGTGTTACAGCTTTAAGCGGGAAATGGGTAAGTGGTCTAAGTTGCGTCCTGGTGAGTTAGTTCCGACATGAAGAGAGAGAAACTCAATTAAAGTATAAATTGTTTACGAACTCGTTGTGAAGACTCAGAGTTTTCTTTGTGCCTTTGCGACGAGTGCGTCAGAGAATATATTATTGTTTACCGCCAAACAACCCACCCAAATTACCAAACTGCTGTTGCATCTGTTGAGCAGCATTAGCCGCAGAATCAAGAGCGATCGCATTTTCTAATTGAGATGCCATCGGTTCCGGCAATCTAGTTTTTGCAAAGGAAATCACCATATTCACTGCTTGCCTTGCCTGATCTTCCGAGATACCTGTATGGCTACTAATTTGTCTTATTAACTCTTCCACAATTTTTCTCCGTAGACAAAACTACATAAAGACACTACCACGGAATTAAAAATTAAAAATTAAAAATTTCTAAGGCTTTTACTGAGCCAACACGGCGACCTAAAGGTACGCGGATTCTGGCAGGAAGTTGGAGTTAACTTGTAAGGGTTAATATCTTGAGGATACATCGAAGTCGTATTTCAAATTCCATGCTGGAAGATGATTCAAATTTTCCTCAACTAGTTCATTTGTTTGCATTGAAAGGGCTGGCTAAGGAGGGGTAAGTTTTAGAACTTGCTTTGACATCTGGGGGCGCGCCGTCCTTCTAAAACTTTGTATACTTACACTTCTCGTTAACAAACAAAGCTTTTTTGACAAAAGTGTAGTAGATTATTAAATCTAGACAGAGCAGAGGTTTTCAGATCCCAAATGCCGGAAATTACACGTATTTCACAACGACTAATAACGACAATAATCCTCAAATATCCATTTTGCAATTATCTCTGTGTATTCACACCTGCAACTAAATTATCCATCTGTTCTAATTTTTGCGGGTTTGTGGCATCCAGATACTTAGCTGTCATCTCCGGGGTTAGAAGTTCTAACATTAAATGGTTTTCAATCCAAAATTCCACAACATCGAAAGCACTACCACGGCTACAAGGAAGCACTCGCCATTCCTCTCGTGCGCCAATTCGTTCGATTTCCTCAATGCTGAGAGCAACAGAAATGGCTGCATGAACCGATGTGTAATTTGCAGGATGCTCATTCATTTGAAATCCTACTTGTCCAAGCCATCCATCTGGAATCAGCTCACTACCTAATGGATAAAACTCAATTCCTGTGCCAAATTCATCTTCCACCAGCATCATATAACCACCAGGATTAGGTGAAAACGGTACTACTTTGCCGTGCATAATTTCTGCCATTACATTAGCTACATGCTGAGGATTTTTTACCGAAAGAGAAATGTGATGGATCATAACTACCTTTTAAAACATGATGAACATAATAAAATGGTAAAACTTTATATTTGGAGCTATGAGCTTGTGTTAAAAAACTGAAATTTATCTTGATAAGTCTTTTCATACTGGAGTTTAGACTAGTTCGCGGTGCGAAACTCAAAACCTTTACAGTGATTAAAATACACGATATCTG
>JAQYWP010000541.1 GCA_029379285.1 Rhizonema sp. PD38 | reverse complement strand
CAAATGCAGAAGTCATTAAGTCTACTTAAATATAATTAGTTCTTATGAAAATACGGCTCCAAATATCAAAGTATTTTATATGTTGCTCGATATTTCTATATTTATGATGAGCAGGATGCTAAATAGTGCCGTTACTAGCTTTACAGTTAACTACATTCATCAAAAGCTTATACCCGATCAAAACTTTCAATGACGTATTCTACAAGTCATATGCAAAACTCTGTATTGTCAGATAGCACGGCAACAACCGAACAGCTTCCTCAAAGGCTTTTTACCCGTCGTGAAGTCATTCCACCTCGTAATGACTTGCTGTGGCGAATTGAACGGGGAGCGGTTCGCACTTTAACCTGGAGTGAAGACGGAACGTTCATTACTCTTGGATATTGGGGAACTGGAGATATTATTGGCTATCCATTATCTAAAGTCAAACCTTATCAAGTTGAATGTTTAACGAGTGTGGAAGTGAGTGTAATACCACCCCATCTTTGGAATCAGGACGTTAACGCCTTATTATCCCATATTCATCAAGCAGAAGAACTCTTAAGCATAATACATCGCAAACCAATTTCTCTGCGCCTGTGGTTATTTTTGAGTTTACTGAGTGAAAAATTTGGTCGTGATGTAGAACAAGGCAAGCTGATCGATCTTAATGTTACTCATCAAGAAATCGCAGAAGTTTTGAACACAACAAGAGTAACTGTGACTCGACTTTTACAGCAATTTGAAGAAGAAGGAACTCTACTGAGGTACAAACGCCGAATTATTTTACGTTCGCTAAATAAAAGCTGCTAAATAAATGGATTAAAAAGTATACTTGTAAACTTGTTTTAATCGCTGTGAATTCTGGTACAATTCTTACTGAGGAGGGAGTACACTGCCTCAAACAATTACTTCGGGAAATTGTACTGAGTAGTCAACCAGCAAGGTGTGAGTGAGAAAAATGACAAGACTATTGTGGAAAGTGCTGAAGCTAAGTCCATTAGTTTTCGCTGTTACATTTTGCGCGAGTAAAAGCGCTTTGGCAGATCAAGTTAACCAGCAGACAACTTCTGTGAATCAGTTAGCTCAAGGATCTCAAGGAGCCGATCTGGGTCAAGTAACATCGGTTTCTCAGTTTTCCGACGTCCAGCCGACTGACTGGGCATTCCAAGCTTTACAATCTTTAGTAGAACGTTACGGATGTATCGCTGGTTACCCAAATGGTACGTATCGCGGTAACCGTGCCATGACCCGTTATGAGTTTGCGGCTGGTTTGAATGCTTGTTTGGATCGGGTTAACGAACTCATTGCGACAGCAACTTCTGACATCGTTAAAAAAGAAGATTTAGCAACCTTACAGCGCCTACAGGAAGAATTTTCCGCCGAACTAGCAACTTTACGCGGTCGTGTGGATGCCTTGGAAGCTCGTACTGCTGAATTGGAAGCAAATCAGTTCTCCACAACTACGAAATTAGTTGGAGAAGCGGTTTTCGCTATCTCAGATGCTTTTGGTAATACCAGGGCAGTGGATGATGCCACCCTGAGAAATAATCCACGTTTGACAAATAACCAGCTAAGAAACTTAGCTCCAAATGTTCGTCGAACTGACTTAGACAATAACGCCATTTTTGCTGACCGGATTCGTTTGAGCTTGAACACCAGCTTTACTGGGAAAGACTTGCTGCAAATCCGTTTGCAAGCAGGGAATGTCTTTAACAACAGCAACAATAATGGTAACTTCGGTACGACAGCAACGGGTACTAACGAAACCCGCTTGGCATTTGACGGGTTCAACAACAATAATGCCGTAACCATAGATAAAATCAACTATGCTTTCAACTTAACTGACGCCGTGCGTATCAAAGTTGACGCTAACACGGGTGAGTATTGGGAAAACATTAACAACTTCAACCCAGAATTTGCAAGCAGTGGTAAGGGTGCAATCTCACGGTACGGTCGTTTCAGCCCAATTTACCGCCAAGGTCAAGGTGGTGCTGGTGCAACGATATCATTTGATCCCAACGGACCTATCACTTTTTCTGTCGGCTATTTAGGTGGTGGACGTAATAACGTAGCTGACAATCCTTCGCTCAAAACTGGATTGTTCGATGGTAATTATGCAGCTTTGGCTCAAATCAGTATCAAACCAAGTAAAGTCTTCAATATTGGTGCAACTTACGTACGCACTTATCAAAACGGTGCTGCTGGTACTAATGGAGTTAATGGAGTAAGCTTGTTTGAAAGTACAGGTAGTACTCTGGCAAACTCACCGTTTGGTGCTAACACTGCTACCAGCGCTGACAACTTTGGTGTAGAAGCGACCTTCAGTCCAAGTTCTAAGTTGGTTCTTGCTGGTTGGGGAGGTTACACCACCGCCTTTGCTCAAAGAAATACTTTTGGTGTTCGAAATGGTAGTGAAGCAGATGCTTACTATTATGGTGCGACTCTGGCTCTAAAAGACTTTGGCAGACAAGGTAATGTGCTTGGACTCATCTTTGGGCAGCCACCTAAAGTTAGTTACAACGAATACCGGGTAACTACAAATGGAGTTAGTCGATCGCAGCGAGATACCAGCACCTCATACCACCTTGAAGGTCTTTACAAGTTCCAAGTGAACAATAATATTTCTGTCACACCAAGTGTAATAGTCATCTTGCATCCTGAAAATAGCAACAGGAACGACACTGAATACGTAGGTACATTGCGTACAACGTTTGTTTTCTAAAATAGAGAATTAATTACACCAGTCCGAGCGGAGTAGTAAACACTCTTGTATTGCTTAAGTAAATAAAAGCCCGTCCATAGACGGGCTTTTATTTAGAGATATTGTGGAGAAAGTCTCCTTCTAGTACAAGGTTACGGAAATAAAGCAACCATACCCTGCACCGAAGCCCTGACGCTCATACCCCTTCTCTCTAAGCAAGCTACGCATGATTGCGTCTCCCCGAGTGAGAAGATAATTCCTGATCGCTGCGCGTCAAGAGAATTGCTTATTGCCTGTAAGTCAAGATTTTCTCATTTTTAATTCCGTACTCGCGGTACTATTCATGTGGGATGAGAATCTGGCGAATGAGACAGATTTGTCGGTGGACGATCACTACTCCAAGCCCACCAAGCACAACCACAGTGACACTGATAGAACTCCTGCCATTTGCGAATACGATCTTCTGTCATGACAGGCGATCGCCTATTCAGCCAAACATGCAGAGCTTCTAGGCTACTGGAGTGACATTTAGGACAGCGAAATTCATAAGCGTGAATCGCCTCGTTCGTCCATTCAGGAGGTACGGGAGCAAAAACATCCATTGTCATTAGTGATTCTTTATTAAGTAAGATAGCTTATACAAAGTAGTTAAACTTGCACTTCTCCTGATATTTCATAAACCATGTATTCTTAGCATAGGTCTAAAAATTGATCAAAACAGATAGCAGGTTGCTGATAGCTGATAGCTAAATATGGAGCTAAACGTTGAAATTCGCCGTTTGATAGATCTTATGCCTGCCTCTGGGAGAATGATGACGAAAATCGTTAGTAAACCGGAGCAGGCAAAAATCGTTGACGTCTCCTTTCCTCTGCCTTGGAATCAAGACAGACCAATATATATTAATTTTGATTTGTGGCGTCGCCTAACGAAACCGCAACGAGACTTGCTTCTGTTACAGGCAGTCAGCTGGCTGTTGGGAGTGAAGTGGTTTAAGCCCGATATTTATCAAGGTATTGTCGTGGCTGGGCTTTTGGGTGGATTAGTAGAATCAACCCAAGCAGATGCAGTCGGTATAATTGTTGCTGGAGGATTAAGTGCGTTAGCGATGGTTCGCATCTGGCGCAACAACCGATCCCAACAGTCAGAAATAGAAGCGGATGAAACAGCCATCCGCATAGCTCAACGGCGAGGTTATTCAGAAACTGAAGCCGCACAGCATCTACTATCTGCTATTGAGGCAGTGCCAAAGATTGAAGGACGTTCTGCATTAAATTTTACCGAGTTAATTCGTTGCCAAAACTTGCGAGTGATCGCCGGTTTATCATCGGTAGGTATACCCAAGACTGTTGAGTAGTTACTTCTCCAGACAGTGATAAAGTTTGTATTCATAGCCGTTTACTGCTGGCAAGGAGTGAGTATCAGCAGTACAATTTTTGACTTCTGTAGGCATTTTTGTATAAAAATTTACTAACCATAGATCGAGTGGACGTGGCAGTAACTTTAGGTTGTCTTGTAGGGCAGTAGTGGAAGAACTGAGATTTTTGCCTTGATGTAGAAGCAGAAACTTGGGAGATGGGAAAGTAGAGTTGTGAATTTTGAACTCCCTTGCAACTCCCATCATTTCCCCAATTTGGACATGAGTTTTCTGAATGGTGGAAATCAGTACTGGCACGTGAGATGTTTGTTGAATTAATTGCACAAACAAATCTGGGCGATAGTATTTTTGATAACCCAGATTGCAAATAACCGTGATCGCACTCAGCAATCCCATCAACCAAATTATCGCTACAGATTTTTTCCCACTGATTCCCCATCTTCGGCTCGAGCCTTTGAAGTTCCAACAAACTGCGAGACTTGCCCCAACTAAAACTATTACTGCCGGAAAGTAGACAAAGTTATAACGTGCGCCTCGTGTCAGGTCAATATTAAAAAAGTAGGTAAATATAAAGAATAACGCGATCGCCCCGATAATGAACCAACTCAAAATCTGAGTCATCAATCGGTTTTGTGGTTGATTGAGCTGCACTCTTAAACCACTCACTAAAATTGGTGATCCCCAAATCAGAAAAGCCAACATTACCAATCCAGAAGCAATAATAATCGAAAGCTGTGACGCTTCCACTGGTAGCAAATAAATCATGGTAAGCCATGCACCAAAAGCTTGAAATAATGGGTTTAGCCAAGCCATTCCAACGCGTGGGCCTTGAATCCACTCAGTCAATTGCCCCCCATTTTTACTATGTAAAAACACTGGTAACCAAACTAATCCTGCTACGGACGTACCAACAGCCACCGCGTAGATGCGTAACCACGGAGAAAAGAATGGGGGAGTGGGGATTGGGGACGTGGAGGAATTTTCTTCTAATTCCCCAACTCTTTTGCTCTCCCGCTCTCTCCCTTGCCCTCTAATCCCCGAGTATCCCGAATTCCCCCTCCCCTTATCCCCTCTTCTTCGCCATCCAAGAACAATTAAAACAAAAGCTTCAGCACACAGGGTAAGGGTAAAAAAGTAATGAGTTGCAATACCCAAAGCATTAATTCCCACCCAAGAGAGTACAACCCAAATCGGTAACTGAGTACGGTTTTGGATGTGGCGTGTAGCAATCACTAAGCAAGCAAGAGAAGCGATAACCCACAAAATTGCCAAACTGTAGTGACGCGCTTCTTGTGCCAAAAAGATGCTGTAGGGTGAGGTTGCCATCATAGCAGCAGCCAATTGACTGACTAGCCGGGAGCGAAAGGCAAGCCAGCTCAAAGCATAAATCGCTGGGATAGATGCGCCACCGAAAAGAGCAGCAAGAGATCGTGCTCCCCACAAGGAAACTAAACCTCCTTCTGTAGGAAATAACTGCATCCACCAGTGAGCTAACACAAAGTAAAGTGGCGGGTGGTTACTTTCAGTTATTAAGTGTGTCCAGACATCCTTGATCCCAGTGGCTGTTATTGGCTGCAGTGGTTGCAAGAGAACATCGACAGAGATTGGCTGATCGAGTGGTACTGGTAAAAAACTATTACCTAAGCTAAAAACCAAGGTGGAAAATTCATCAGTCCAAGGTGGTTTAGCCGTCAGGTTTGTTAAGCGCAACAAGATGCCAATCACCAACCAAACTAGCAGCAGTAAGGGATGAAGCCAGGGGAGACGGAGTAGAGCAGTCATAGCTATGGCATCAACACATTTGTTTTATTTAGATGCTAGACGTAAGATTGTATATTTGTGTTCAAGTAAAAATTTTAAAGAGGTCAGTACAAATAAACGAGATGATTCTTAGTCATCATATGACAAAGCAAGCTACCCTTGTGTTCGCTATTTGACTTGAGTAACTCGCCAACTGAGTTTGAGATTAATCCAGAAGTTCCAGATTGTAACAGATGCAATTGCAATCAGGTTAGCAATATAGCTATTGGCAATAATAAAATTAAATACCAAATTTAGTACCAGTACATT
>JAQYWP010000540.1 GCA_029379285.1 Rhizonema sp. PD38 | reverse complement strand
GTTTGAAGCGGGTTTTTGTCTGTGACTTGGCTGGAAGCAGAAATGATAATTCCTCCCACCGATAAACCAGCGCCTACTGCAAATACTGTAGTTTGGAAGTTGCGATCGCGCTCTTTTTCTCTCTTCTCTTGTAGCTCGCGCTTTTTTTCTTCAAGATCTTGTTGTTTTCGTAATTCATCTTGGCGGAGACGATCGCGTTCAGCTTGGTCAATTTCTACTAAACCCCGACTCAAAGCGATCGCTTGTTGAAACATTTCGCGCCCTGGAGATAAGTAATTCAAGTCCGTCTGAATCTGTTCGTGCAAGCGCTTGCAAGTGCGATCGTGAAAATCATTTAAAAAGTTTAAATCATCATCGGTAAATTTTTCTTGACTTTTTTGGAAAATTTTTGCCAACCATCTGTTATAGTTTTCAGAATTAGTAATAATAGATGAATCACTATCTTGCATATTTCTTAGCATACGAGCGTATTGAAACCCAATGGAGGAAAGAGTGGTAAGCAAGTTTTTGAGATTTTCCAGTCGTTCTGCTGAATTGGTAGGCAAGTTGTTAAAAATCTGGGCTTCTGTTTCTAATTGACTGTAAAATTTGCGTGCTTCCCAGTAACACTCTCTTGCTTGATGATAGGCAAAAAGGATTTTACTACGGCAACATAGAAGGTTCAACACATAGTCCGTTGTATCTGCTATTAAAGTTAAAGTATCATCGCTCGCTTTCAACCACACCCAGAAATGACACCGTTCGCTGGGTTTTTCTTCAGAGTTGTCATACTCAAAAATGGGGCTACCAAAGAGTTTCCCTTGGGCGACACACGTTGGTTGGGTTAAGGTAGATTCTGATAAGACTTCTTTGATACAAGCATTTGCCAAAGTTTGCAAGTCTGTGCTATGATTGTGGAGGGGCTCAACAAATAATACGAGTGTTTCTCCCAAGTTTGGACGCATTCAATTGGACAACAAGAAGCCTTTAGGATTGAGGAGGCTGAGTTGGGTAACGTCTACAAGTTCTTCATAACGCAGAGTCAAGTCAATAGCGTAAGTATCGTGAATGCGATATGGATAAATTTCACCGGATATAGCGCTGTACTGAGGGCTGTTTGCTTGAGGGGAGACAAAAAATTCTAGCTTTTGGAGGTTTCCTAATAATTCGAGTGTAACGAGTGAGTGCTTATCTGAAAACTGTTTTTCCTGCGCTTTCTCCTCAATTTTGGACTTGAGAGATTCCAATTTGTCAATATGGAGCTCCTTTCCTAGTTGAATGCACTGTTCCCACAAATGAGCCGCGTCTTCTCTCACTTGCTCAGAGCCTTCCGCTAGACTATGGCGCAAATGGAAAGCGTAGAGGGTTAGGCTGGGTTTTACCTTCAGTTGCGCCCTAGATGGTTGGTTCATGATTGGGAGTTTGACGGATTTTGATCAGGGGGTTGTTGAGTGGGTTTTTGGGGTGTAGAGTCGGGAAAGTTTACACGTACAGCATTCGATAAGATATCATAATAATCTTTAGGGTCAGGTGATTTAACTTTTCTCGTTACTGCTCTTGTTTGTGAGTCATTATCTTTTGAGACGTTAGCAATTAAAGGCATCAGTGAGTTGAGAATTTGGTTACGAGATTTGCACCATTCGGCGATCGCATTTGAGATTTCTTCTATATCATTAGGTAAAGTAGCAACTAATTCCCTAAGCGAGGTTTGATCAGAGGATGAGAACAGAAATGGCTCAGACTCAATCAGCTTGACAAAGCCAACGATATTTTGTTCATCTGGTGACATAGTACGATTCCCACTATAAGCAATAACGATAAGTTTATTTTAATTTCCAACAGTACAAAATGCTGCCCAATGTTCGGGGGAATGAAAAGGTTGAGTAGAAGCCTGATTCAACTTGCTTTGCAACCATAATTTCTTACCGGGAGGACAAGGCAATTCCTCTATCCACTGCTGTAAGCCTTCTTTTGTCACATCTCGTAACCAGCGCTGAGCTTCGTTGAGGGCTTTGGCGATTGTTGAGTCTGGTTGCAGATTTTGGTAAAATTCAATCATTAAAAAACAAGTGGAAAGGTCATTAACCAACCAAAGACTGCTGACAATCCCAGGGCTACCCGCCACCAAAAAACCACTAGCTAAACCAATATATTCATCTGTTAGATTGTGCCAATCTGTTAAACCAGTTTCGCAAGCTGAGAGAGTGACAAGACGGCATTGTTTGAGGTTAAGGGCAAAAATATCGCTTAAAGTGAGCTTCTCTCCCCAAGGTAGATCTCGGGTATTTTCTGCAGTGCGTTCGGTAGAATCAGAAGCAACTACAGATTCTGCTAACAATAGAGGAGAAAGGAGAGGCTCGGGAGCCTCGAAAGAGGCATGACAGGAAAAGTGAAGGTATTCGGCATTGAAGAAAGCAGGAGATTGATAAAGAAGGTTGTTTTTGGTTGCTTTCTCTTGAGCTAAAATTTGCTTGTCATCAAAGCAATGCTGAATGACTTCCACTTCAATACCACTAAATTCTAAATCATTGGTAGGATTTTGAATGGCAAAGAAGCTCTTGACAGAGGAAGTTTGTTGTGACGCGAGTCTTTGGCTCAGTTGTAATAGCTGATGACTGGGGGCGTATCGCACACCATCGCAGAATTTGTCGAGAAGGCATTCAAAACCTTGTAATGGTAACGCATGCAGGGGAAACAGGTGCAGGTAGCGATGGGGAATGAGAATCAGTCGATTGCGATCGCTGGGAAGCTCAGAAAAGATATCGTCTAAATGCAAAATTTCGGAAAGCTTCTGGAGCTTGGCGAAATCGGTTTTCCACATCTGTGTCTCTTTATCTTTCAAAGCTTTGTAGTCATTGAAATATTCATTTCGCCATTCTTACAATGCTTTTAAGTCATTGCTGTCAGATTGTTTACAGAGTGGTTCATCTTCACGAGTGATGATAAAAGTGAAGAAGCGATCAGATGAAATATACCATGCGATAATAGGTGTGTGGTTCTCTATTGTATCGCGAATTTCTCGAAAACTGATAGGTTCAACTTTTTGAGTGAGTTGATAGCTGGGGTCAAAGGGCTTGATTTGTTCCAACACCTTTTCTAGCTCGGATTGCCATTCATTCAATTCTTGCTGCAATCGCTTGACATCATTGGAGGAGAGTGATAAGATATTTTCTGTAGACTGGGTCTTTGTATCTATTTGTGTGTCATTATCACGGTTATTGAGAACTTCTAGCAGTTGCTGCTTGGGTGGAATTTCTCGTTTAAGACGTTTGAGTTGTTCAAGAAGTTCTTGGGGAATATCACCTTTGGGGTAAAGGTCACGGTTAGCCAAAAGTTCAACTAAAGTACGGGCTTTGCTGCGCTCAACATATTCAATCGCTTTCTCTATCTGGTTGGTATTGATACAACCTTGGACAATTTGATTGTAGACATCAATCGCATTTTCTAGCAGCGATCGACGAGTTTTCAGGCTACTCGCCCACTCGCGGCTTTGTTCGACAGCTTGAATTGCAGCATCATAGCCAAAGATAGCCTCTAACCACTTTTCAACCAGAGAAGCTGTCTCACCCAGATTGCGCCCAGATTGAAGGCAATCTATAGGGAAGGTCGTAGGTGTACGGATTTCTAGGGCTAACTTGAAACACTCTATGGCTTCGTCAAATTGTTTCAAATCACGGTAGGCGATGCCGAGATTGTTTTGTGTCATTGCCCAATCAACTGGGAAAGCATCGCGGGTTCTGACTTGAAGTGCATCGGTGTAAGCGTTGATGGCGAGTTCGAGATAATCGCGTCTGTCCCCTTTTATTCTATCAGAGTAGGCGTTGCCGAGATTGTTTTGTGTCATTGCCCAATTAACTGGGAAAGCATCGCGGGTTCTGACTTGAAGTGCATCGGTGTAAGCGTTGATGGCGAGTTCGAGATAATCGCGTCTGTCCCCTTTTATTCTATCAGAGTAGGCGTTGCCGAGATTGTTTTGTGTCATTGCCCAATCAACTGGGAAAGCATCGCGGGTGTAGACACTCAAAGCTGTAAGGTAGCCTGCAATTGCTATATCTTGGTTGACTGCCTTATTACCAAGAGGATATTCTTGAATGAGGTTGCTAAAAATCAAGATCGACAGAGCGCTCGTCTGAGCTTTATCTGCCTCTGCATGGGATAAGGTATTTGTTGCCCAGTGCTGTAACGAATGAGTAAAGCTATCATCCAATTTGTCTAGGTTGGCTTCCAGTAACTGGTATACGGCTTGCTTATCGCCCTTGCTTTCCAAAGTAACTTGCAATACCTCTAAAATAAAATTATGATAATCTTCTGGAGTTACCGTTCCTGTGGTTTTGCCTTGAAATGAGCGATTGAACAAACTTAGTTTTACAGTAACATTGCGTATAAAGTTAGTAAAAAAAATTGCCCAACACTCAGATCAACTCCCTTTACTTGCACCTACTTAATCAACATTAGTTATTTTTATTCTAATGAAAATTGATCGGGAGCGAGGATAAGCATGTTTTATCAGTAATTGACCGTGCCGGATGGCACGAAGCGTGACTCTGTTAAGATCCCGCTACTGTTTACACCGAAGAGTTCCTACCCCCCTACTCACCGGAATTATAGCCTGCAGAACGATTGTGGAAACTTACAAGGGGTAGATAAGCGCCAGTTTGTCATCAGAGGCAAGTAGTATAAAAACTCCGTTTGTAGTATACTATAACATGGCTAAAACCCTTATTCTTTCGTTCCACCTTGTGGTGACTGTGGGTAGATGATGCTGATTTTGATTTTGCCAGATTTTTTTATATATGCATTAAAATTTTCAACTACCAGGGGTTGATTGCGGAAAAATAAGGATAAAGTGTTGGTATCAACCAAGGCTGATTTCATCACTTCTTCTCCCCAAAAAAGCCTGCTGACGACGCTTCTTCATCAGTGAGTGAGCGAATAACAAAGCACTGATTATGCTGAAGATTAGTAACGCCTTCACTTCTCACAGTTTTTTTCCCAATATACACTGCGATACAGTTCTGTGTTATTTACAGATTTCTAGGAGCAACTCTGATTAACTCCTCAATATTACGGTGTATGGTGTTGCAAATCCCATCTAAGGGAAGATCGTTTGGATCATGTCCAAAAGGTTCTTCAATTTCAGAGCCAATCTCTTCAATACTAAGTAAGGTGAAGCTCACAAAAGCCATTATTATACCAGTCCACCAAGTAACATCGCTGACTAAATCAAACGGTAAGATTAGACAAAAAGCTAAGACTACTTGCCTGAATATAATAGAATAAATTAAAGGTAATGGCGTTTTTAAAATACGTTCACATCCCCCTAATATATCTACTAAGTCATCAACTAATTTATGTAGTGTAGTTAACTGATATATACTTAAGCAATTACGATCATGTTGTTCCTGGAGATAATCTCCAATCCAAAAAGCAATTTGTAGTGGTGGATGTTCGCTTTCTTTAAGTTGTAAGTATTTAGTTTCTGATATTAATGATACGAGTTCTTCATTCACAGATTCTGACCGCAGATGTCGCTTCATTGCAACCGCAAATGCAACCATTAGCCTGAGTATTTCTTCCTTTTCAACTATATCCTCTGGTGAATGATGTTTGACAACTATCCAAGTGTCTCGAGCTAAATTACGCACTGTATTGACTAAAGAACCCCACAATTTTCGACCTTCCCAAAATCGCTCGTGAGCTGTATTTGTCCGAAAAACTAATAATAAAGTCAAAGCGATATTAAAACTCAACACTCCATTAACTGTAATGCTATTATCTGATACTATAAAGGGAAATTTAAAATAATAGATTAATGAGATTAAAAACCCGTATGCAGTAGACAAAAGCACCCAAGGAAAAATAATTGGTATCAATGTTTTTTCAAGTTTGACAATAACTTGAAACCAGTTCATTTTTTCTCCTGAATAGAGGTAGTATTTACCTCCCATTGAATTTTGTACCCTACTGAGAATTCGGTTTAGATTCTGATTGGGCTTTGTTCGACTCATTTGTTAAAATTATAAATCTGTTGTCTATTGTATGAAATATTTTCCAGATTGGTTGATGAAAAAGTCAAAACTTTCTGACTGAATTATACAATTGTGAAAATGATATTCGGAATTCTATGTGGCGGTTTTTAAAATGTAGTTCGAATTT
>JAQYWP010000539.1 GCA_029379285.1 Rhizonema sp. PD38 | reverse complement strand
AACAACTATCATCTATTAACAAACAACCAACACAATCTACCTAACGTCAAATCTCCGCAACCCTTCCAACTCTTCATACTCCACTACAACATCTTTTACCATAGCAGCAGGTGGACCCTGATAACACCAGCGAATCATCTCTTCGACAACCTTTCGGTTACCTTCAAAGACTGCTTCCACTCGACGATCTGGGAGATTACGCACCCAACCGCTTAACCTCAACTGACTAGCTGTATCCATAGTGGCATAGCGATAGCCTACCCCTTGGACGTTGCCAGAGATGATGACATGGGCACGAATTTGTTCTAATTGTGGTTTAGAATTATCCATCAACTGGTCAAGTCTTGATTATCCCCAGTTTACCGTGTTTACTACACACTAAGCAATTTTTAATTCCATTCCCCATAAGAACTAGGAATACAGGAGATTAAGATAAAGGAGTTAGGAGTTAGAATTTATGAGTCAGGAGTTTTAAATTTTCTCCCCCATGACTTATGTGTTTACCATCACTTAATACAGAAACTATTTGGGCGATTCTCAATGAGGAAATCAATGATGATACTGTGAACCAGTTGGTATGGTACTATTTGGGATACCGTTACGACTCCTCCTCTGAGCAATGGGATACTCAAGAAGTGACACCAGAATGGCGAGATGAGTATGCACAACCACCAGATTTTATCGGTAATCGCCCCCCAACGGTCAAGTTGGCTCGTTCTATTCCTCCAGAGAACAAACAACTTCTTAAAGAACAACTAGGTTTTAAAGGCTACAAAATTGGTGAATTTGGACCTCGGCAAACTCGAAGGGCAACTGTGGCAAGTTGGTTGTTAAGCTACATGCAACAAAATCAATCTCATGTTAACGGAACAAAATAAGGTCATCGCTCTCGAATTTTATAAAGCTTTTGACAATCGGAATATTGAGCTAGCATCAATGCTTCTATCACCTAATTTTGTTGCTCACATAGCTGGTGTCCCTCAACCGCTTAATGCTAATGGTTTCAAACAGTTCGGTATGGCTTTCTATTTAGCCTTTACCAACGGTCAACACATATTGAAGAAATCATTGTTGAAGGCGATAAAGTAGTTACTTGCGGGACGTTCACGGCTACACATCTTGGTGATTTTCAAGGTCTTCCCGCAACAGGCAAGCAAATGATGAGGCAGTATCAGGACCTGCCGATGGATTTGGCAGATGCGTCCCTTGTCTCTGCTGCCGAGACGTTAAATATCAGTCGAATTTTCTCGCTGGACAGCGATTTTTATATTTATCGTTTCCAGCGAACAAAGGCATTTGAGGTTATTCCCTAAATTACCAACTTATGACCCTAAGTTGGTGTGCGATTCGTTGATTACTGAATCTTGGTAACCAGCCCGACGCGACCTGAAATGGTTGAACTCCAGACAGGATGGAGGTGCAAGCCCTCCCCCTCAAACTCAGAGGTGACTCCTTACCCGACCTAGTGACCGAACTCGGAATTTCGGAGGCTAAAGCGGGGAACCTAGAAAAAGACCTTGTACTTTCTGCTTTGGAAGAACGATTTATATCAAATCCGGGTAAATGCACATACTATAAAAAACCCATAAGCATTGTAAGTTAAGGGTGAAGGTTTGTAGGAACTGCTTGTAATCAACCGGATTTGATATTACCTAGACAAAGAGTCAACGATACTGAACAGGATAAATTAACTCGATTTGAGCGGATTAAAAAGGCGATTACAGCCTTAGAAAAACAACAAGCACTTTTGGTGATTTTACGGACATCATAAAATAAGAGCGAACAGGAAATAAGAGGCTGTTAGTTCTTATTTCCTGTCTCATTTTACAAAATTGTCTTAATTTCCTCCAAATAAACTTGAGTAAATGGGACCTCTTCTCCCAGAGAGTACTCTTCAACCACACCCTTACGTTTTAGAGAAATATTGTTTTCTCGTTTAATCACAATAGTCGATTCATCGAAGACATCCCGTGCCAATGTCATCTCAATTTCAGTAGGATTATTCAGAATTACCATGTTACTACCATAGTAAAACATACCCTCATCTTCTAAAATATCTTCTGAGTATTCAGCAATGAGCAAATCAAGTTTGGGATTGCGTAGCAAGCTTAGAAGATTTGTACTATAATCCTTATTCAAGATTTTTGGCGAACGATTGATGAAAATTACATCGCGACAAACTGCGCCTATCGTCCAGTCAGGATGTTGCAGAAGAATATGGTCAATAGTATTTTGAAGTTCTTGAACTGAGATGCGGTTAAAAGTAATAATTGGTATTCTGGCATCAATACCCGACTTAAAGAAAGTTTCCAAAATATTTGAAGGGACTTCAACGCTTTCACCAATAGCAGGGTTAAGATGCATTAAAACACCCGGTGCAGCATTGATTTCCAAGATAGCAAAGTTTCCGGATGTCCATGATTCGCTAAGATTTTGGGTAATGACATCAATCCCAATACAAGTTAAGCGGAAGTGTTGGGCAATGTCTTGCGCTAAGGTAATATTTTCAGGGTGAATAGTTCGGGTAGCATCAATACTGACACCACCAGATGAAAGATTAGCAACTTTGCGAAGATAAACCATGCGATCATTCTCAATCACGCTGTCTAACGACAAACGCTGTTGCGTGAGATACTGTTCCATCGCCTCGTCACACTGAATTTTACTCATCGCTGAGGTCGGTGTATCCAAACGTGCTGGCGTTCGGTTTTCCTTTCTGATTAACTCGTTGATTGTAGAGTGTCCATCACCGACAACCCATGCAGGACGACGTTCCGTGGCGGCAACAAATTTTCCATTAACACATAGCAAGCGAAAATCTGCCCCAGAAATGCTTTTTTCAACGATGACACGCGTCGGTTCGTTTTCTGGAATGGCATTAACTGCCCGATCAAAAGCTAGTTCCAATTCTGCACCATCTCGCACTTCTGCTGTCACACCAATTCCTTTATGACCAGCTACAGACTTGACTGCAACAGGGTACCCAATTTCTCTTGCCACCCGAAAGGCTTCTCTTTCGGAAACAACAATGTCACCATTTGGTACTGGGAAACCCAATGTTTTTAAAAATGCCTTGCAATCGTCTTTACGAGTTGTGAAGTCGGAATCCACATGACTATCACAGTCGAATGTCGTTGCAATACCACGAACTTGTTTTTTCCCATAGCCGTATTGCATCAACCCTTCGTTCGGCAGATAAAAGGTGGGAATACCTTTGTGAGCTGCTGTTCGTAATAAGGTATAAACTGTTGGACCCCCATAAACAGAATCACGGAATCTTTTCTGAAGCGTGATCATCTGTTCAGAAAAGTTCACGTCTTCGTCTTTAGTCATGGCTTCAAACCAATCCCAAACGAAATAGATAACAGAACGAATTGTGCGTTCGTGGAGTGACTGGACGCTAATTCGAGCATAATCCTTATATGGCTTCACACTCCACCGATCAAGGTGCAAACCCATGTCAAGCTTTGCCACCTCTGACATAGTTCTGGCAAATAAATGGGCGTAAGACTCATATGTTTCATCGCGTATGTACGGATAGCGATCGCCAATAATTGAGACATACCTCTTTATCTGCAATGGTTTCTGAGCCCCGGTCAGAGCAAAATCTGCTACCAATGCCCCTGTATTCAAATAGGGATTTGGTCCTACGTAATGTTTGAAGTTGAAAATATCGAATGCATCCGTTCTTCTCGCATTAACGCGGACTGCATCGGTGATTCTTTCTTGAAGCATTGACTATAGACCTTTTGCTAAACACCCCAAAATCCGGATACTCTCCCGTGTGTTTTTCCAGATGTATGATATCTGAAGCTTATTTACTAGACATCGTAGACATCGTTCAACAATTCCTGCTTCAACCAGCGCCCGTCGGCTCCTAACTGTCCACAGGCATCTAATTTCGGATGGTTGGTTCCCACCCTACTACTAATATGTTGCTCCTGTTGATTCAGTTAGCTACTGTGATACCAGACTTTACACCTAGTCTTTTCCAATGAGAAAGCATCAAAATCAGTATATGTAGATTCATATTCTAACTTTATAGCTCAGTGTTGCCCGCTATCTAAGGAGATAAATGAGATTTTTTCTCATAAAACAGTCCTGAATCATCTTTGATTGTTGATCATTGAAAAACACTCTCGTTCTACTATTGATTTAGGATTGAGATAGCTTGTTTAAAATTGGTATAGCATTGAATCAACCTAACAATAGTGCCAAAAAACCTTCAAGAAACTCATTTAAACCGTGCTCGTGCTAGTCTTAGACAAGCACTCTCTTGGTATGGAAACCTTCGCAAACCTGGAGCCCCATCAAATTCCCAATTAGCTGGTTTAGTCAAACCTGAATTAGAGGCTTTGACCTCTACACTCAATAAACTAGACCATAATATAATTCGTATTGCCGCCTTTGGGTTAGTTAGCCGTGGTAAGTCAGCTGTTTTGAATGCTTTGTTAGGACAAAAGGTTTTGCAAACAGGACCACTTAACGGTGTCACTCAATACCCACGTTCTATATACTGGAATCCAGGTGGTAAAGTCCAGGTAGAGTTAATTGATACTCCTGGATTAGATGAAATTGCTGGAGAATCAAGAGCGCAAATGGCACGAGAGGTGGCGCGTCAAGCAGATTTGATTTTATTTGTAGTGTCGGGTGATATTACTAAAATAGAGTATCGAGCATTACATAAGTTGCGTCAAGCTCAGAAACCGTTGATTTTAGTGTTTAATAAAATTGACCTGTACCCAGATACAGATAAAGAAGCAATTTACAGAAATTTACAAAAGTTGGCAGGGAACGGACGAGTCAAGGATGAGATCACAGATGTAACTCCTGAGTTATCTGTAGGTTTTACATCTGCCCCTTTACAACCTGATGAAATTGTCATGGTGGCGGCGGAACCTGCACCGATGGAAGTACGCGTTGAGTGGAATAATGGAAATGTAACCTACGAATTGGAAACACAACCACCGCAGATAGATGAACTCAAACAAACAATTCTGAAAATTCTCAATCGGGAAGGGCGATCGCTACTGGCTTTAAATGCACTCATCCAAGCCAAAGACGTAGAAGAAGCGATCGCGCAAAAAACTATCGATCTCCGGCAAAAAGAAACAGAAGACCTCATTTGGCAGTTTACCAAATATAAAGCTTTAGCAGTAGGGCTAAATCCCATCGCTTTCGTAGATGTGCTTGGCGGAACTGTAGCAGACTTAGTTTTAATTCGCTCTCTAGCACGGTTGTACAATTTACCAATGACTGGTTACGAAGCAGGAAAGATTTTAAAAACAATTTTATTCAGTAGTGGTGGCTTGCTTCTAGGGGAATTAGGCAGTGGTTTACTGTTGGGTTTGGGTAAAAGTGCAACAGCAATTGCGACGGTTGACAATCCCACAAATATAACCGCTTATGCTGGTAGTGTTCTAACCCAAGCTGGGATCGCCGGTTATGGTGCGTACGCCGTAGGTAAAGCAGCGCAAGCCTACTTAGAAAAAGGTTGTACTTGGGGAGAATTAGGTGCGAGTACGGTGATTGCAGAAATTCTCTCCGAAGTAGAGCCAAATACAATTATGTATCGTTTACGGCAAGATTTAGAAAAATATTTAAGCTAAATTGCTTATCGCTGATTGGTTTAAGCGAAAAAGTGTGAAGCTGATTGAGTCACTTGTCTAATTGCCTCCAAATCAGGAGAAGGTGTTTCACTTTCCATCTCTAACCATAACAAATATTCTATATTTCCCGCCGGACCAGTAAGAGGCGACCAAGTTAAACCCTTATAATACCATCCAAGCTCACCAGCCACTTGCAGTACTTGAAAAATAGCATCAGCTTGATCTTGAAGATTGCGGACAACACCTTTTTTACCCACGCGATTTTTACCCACTTCAAACTGTGGTTTCACCAGCAACACCGCTTCACGAGGAGACTGCAAGAGTTGCCACAAAGCAGGCAAAATTTTCGTTAAAGATATAAACGATACATCTACAACCGCCAAATCTGCTGATGAAGAATCGCCATACAACTTATCTGGCATCAGATACCGTAAATTAGTGCGTTCTCGTAAAATCACGCGATCGTCATTTCGCAAACGCCAATCAACCTGTCCGTAACCAACATCCACAGCGTAGACCAACTTTGCC
>JAQYWP010000538.1 GCA_029379285.1 Rhizonema sp. PD38 | reverse complement strand
GCCCCTGAATTTATTTATGGAACTTTGGAAATATGTCCGATCAAGACGCGTAGCGCGCAAAGTCTGCCGGGGGAAGTTTCCCCCGGCGAGCTTTGCAAGAAATACTACGTCCATACTTCAAGCCCCTGAATGAGCGTTATGGGGATTTCCTTCTGCCCTCTGCCCTCTGCCTTCTGCCTTGCCGCCCTTGGCGGCTTGACTGCACAGCTTCCGATGGCAAAAGCAGGAATTTTGAAATTTGAAATTCTACCTTTGATGCCGTACACCGGACTAGAATCCTTGTTCGCTAAAGCAAAGTGAGTGTCGAAGGAAATATCAATGTATATGGCCGCACACGTATTGAGGAATTAGGTTACAAAAAGGAGCGAAATAGGCGCATATTACGAACGGTATTTTTGTGACTCAAGTAACATTAAAGGTAATACCAAAGAGATTAACGCTCCTCGTTAGTTACGTGAGAGTGAAGAACTACCACATAAGCTCTTTAGCTTAAAAAAAGCAACGCCTTTACAGATAGTTCTGGAGGCGTTGCTTTTAGGGATTTGTAGAGTTTAACTTAGTTATTGCCTGTATATAGGTCTATCTTAAGATAGTAGACTCAAACTCCAGGTAAAGAATATATGAATCTATGCTGTAATTTTGTAAAAAAACTGTAAACAGTTGCAGCTACTCAATCGTCAGGAAGACAGAAGTTAATTTCCCCCTGTTCACTCTAACTGCTATAGTAGTGCCTACCAGCAAACTTATATGGTGATCGCGTCCAAATCTTTGTGAAGTAAACATCACTCTTTCAATGTTGCCTAACAAAAAAGCAATGCGAGTACTCTCCAAATATCACCTCAGCGCACCACTGACTTTAATGTTACTAAGTGCCAGCTTTGTCTTTGCCTCTCCTTCTCTCCCTCTCCCCCCCTCTTCCTCTCCTCCTCTTCTGGCACAATATGCTGGGAAAAGCGCGGAGGACTTTTTAAATGAGGGGTTACAGGCAATCAGTTCCGGGAAAGTTTCTGAAGGAATCGCTGCCTTTCGCCTAGCAACTAAGTTAGATCCAGATTTAGCCCCAGCGCACTACAATTTGGGGCTAGCACTGCGACAAATTGGGCAGTTACAACCTGCGGCTAATGCATTTTATCAAGCAACACAAGCCGATCCCAAATTTGCTCTAGCTTTTGCCAATTTAGGCGGGGCGTTGTTAGAAGGCAATAACTTGCAGCAGGCAAATGATTACTTGCGAAGGGCATTGGAAATCGACCCAAAACTAGGAGTTGCTTACTATAATTTAGGGTTGGTACAAGAGCAACAACGAGATTGTGATCAAGCGATCGCATCTTTTAAAAAAGCAGTAGAGTTTAGTCAAAATGCACCAGAGCCTGCTTATCATACAGGAATGTGTTACCTCCAAAAAAATCAACCTGATAAGGCAAAAGACGCATTTCGCAAAGCAGTGAAAATTAATCCTAAATATGCAGAAGCTCACTACAGTCTTGGTTCCATATTTTTGAGTAAAGGTAAATTACAAGACGCATTAGAAGCTTTTAGGAAATCTGCTGAAGGAAACGCCAAATATCCAAATGCCTATTATGGTGCTGGAGTAGTTTTTATACAGTTAAAGCAGTATCCAGAGGCGGTGCAGGTGTTGCAGTATGCCAGAGATTTATATACGACTCAAGGCAATCCTCAGTGGGCTAACAATACAGAGATTTTATTGCGACAACTGTCTTATCCTACTTATCAGCCTCGCTAATGTTGATGGGTAAGGGCAACAAAACAAACATAGCTATAAAAAAACTCTCAAAACTTGTAAAATTATTAACATCACAAAAAAGCGGTAGGAAAGCCCATTCTTTTTTTGGGATGGGATAAAACTAGGTTGCCGCCGTCCTTAGTCGTTGGTTAATTGTATTACAAATGACCAATGGCAAATGACAAATAGACAAATGACATAAAATCCCATGAATTCTCTCACAAACCAAGTTTATCCAGTTATTTGGCACAACGACTCAGTTTCATTAATTGACCAAAACCGCTTGCCGAATGAGTACGCATTTGTAGAAATTCATCGCAGCGAAGATATGGCATGGGCGATCAAAACCATGATTGTTAGAGGTGCGCCTGCGATTGGTGTTGCTGCAGCTTATGGAATGTATCTTGGAGCAAGAGAAATTGAGGCACACAACCGCAATGAGTTTTTGAACAGTCTGGAAAAAGTCGCCCAGATGTTGCGTTCTACTCGTCCGACAGCAGTCAATTTGTTTTGGGCAATATCGCGAATGCTCAAAACAGCTTACGAAACGCTGGGAACGGTAGAAGAAATCAAAACAACTCTGTTGCAAACTGCCAAAATTATCAATGCTGAGGATTTGCAAACCTGTGAGGCGATCGGTGATCATGGTTTGGCAGTTTTACCTAATACCCCAGAAAAGCTGACAATTCTTACCCATTGCAATGCAGGTGCGCTGGCAACCGCAGGTTACGGTACTGCCTTAGGTGTGGTACGTTCGGCTTTTCGTGAAGGGCGTTTGGTGCGTGTCTTTGCTGACGAAACTCGCCCACGGCTACAAGGTGCAAAACTTACCGCTTGGGAATGTGTCCAAGAAGGCATTCCAGTCACGGTTATTACTGATAGTATGGCAGCGCATTGTATGAAACAGGGTTTAATTCATGCTGTGGTAGTAGGTGCTGACAGAATTGCTGCCAATGGAGATACAGCCAACAAAATAGGTACGTATAGTTTAGCACTCGTAAGCCAAGCACACAATATTCCTTTCTTTGTCGCAGCGCCCCTTTCAACCATTGATTTTTCCTTTCCCGATGGCAGCCAAATTCCCATCGAGGAGCGACAACCAGAGGAAATCTATCAAATTGGCGACACTATCGTCACACCAAAGGGTGCAGAATTTTATAATCCAGCGTTTGATGTGACACCAGCACATCTGATTAAAGCAATCATCACAGAAAATGGCGCATTTGCTCCAGGTGAGTTAGCAAAATCTCAGGAGAAGCAAGCAGCTAAAATAGCCTAAGTTTGGTGAGAAATTGTCGTAGGGTTGAGTGTTACCAAAGCTCAACCTACACACTCTTCGCTAAGGTGTTTTTTTGACTTTCTATATAGCAGTCTTATTCTCGAAGATGAAAATTATTAACCGCTCCCTCGTTGTGAGCGCCAAGAAAAGAGAGAATTCTACGAATGATTTAGGATTGCTATAGTTATATTTCGCGATCTCTTTTCGGAAGCGATTCAACAAAGAAACATACAGAAAGGCGATCGCCTCTGCCACGAAACTACGTGCAATGGTAATCAAGCCTCATTTTCTTTTGCGGCAGATGGTAAGGTTTCAAAATTTATCATGTTATCTAGTTCAACATAGAGAACCCGATTTATCATATCGCGTCCAGATTTCAATTCGCCAATTATTGCGTTTATAGCTTTTTCAACCACAGCAATTTGCTCGTCACGTAGCAAACCACCATTGCGGATAAAGATAATACCAGCATGAACTTCACAGTTACGAGCAAACCTTTCACTCATCATATATATTCGCTGTTACGAGTATACGCTCTTCGTCAAAAGCATACTTGAGAATTTGATAATCATTAACACTAAGTAAACCACGATCTCTAGCAGCCACTGCATCGAGCAAAAGATTTTTACATAAGTATCGTGCGATCCCAGGTGATAAATCTTCGTCAATCAGAAACTTCATGCTTTTTGGGGCGGCTCAAAGAAATAAAGTATAAAGTGCTACCGGAGAGTCCTCCCAACGGCGCAGACAACACGAAAACCAATAAAGTTGACGATGAAGTCGCGCTCCGCCCTATTGAGGCTGTCGCGAGACGCGGAACGGCAGTACCTAGAATTGTAGATCCAGGAACCGCCCCGCAGCACGGCATCTCCATTTTTTTGACAAAGGTTATCATTATCATCGAGCCAAGCAATACCATCTGTTGGCGCTCCTTCATAGTTCCCATGCCAATCGTCGAGACACCATTCCCAGACGTTCCCGTGCATATCGTATAACCCGAAGGCGTTAGCTACTTCAAAACTGCCTACAACAGTAGTTTCTCCTCGATAAATTCCTTTGGGTCCAGTACCATAAGAACCTAACCATTTTCCATCTTTGTCATCTGTACCTCGATAATTCGCTAAATCAGTCGTGATTGTTTCGCCAAAGTGAAATGGTGTAGTTGTACCAGCACGACAAGCATATTCCCATTCCGCTTCACTGGGTAAGCGATACTGTCTTTTTGTATGGGCAGCAAGGCGATCGCAAAACTCAACTGCATCGTTCCAAGAAACTTGCTCTACAGGTCGCTTATCACCTTTAAAATGCGATGGTTCAGGGTTGATCTCCCTGTTGACTTGCCGCAGTCCGGCTACAGCTTGCCATTGTGCTTGAGTAACAGGGTATTTACTCATAAAAAAAGTTGGCACTATCACTTGGTGTTGTGGGCGTTCATCATCCCTGCTACCTTCTTCCGTTTCCGGTGCGCCCATGATAAAACTGCCACCCTTGATCAGCACCATCTCTAGTTTAATTCCATTGCCCAAGTCTTCAACGAAATATTGCGCTGTCTGCCGATAACGGTTAATGATTGTTTCTACCATAATGTGCCAATTACATAACTCCTAAATCTTAAAAAAAATTAGACCGCTCCGTAAACAAGAGTAAAAACAATAAGTATAAAGGGGAAAAGAAATAAAGTAGTATAAAGAGCTACCGAATAGTCCTCCCAACGGCGCAGATAACACGAAAACCAACAACGTTGAGGATGCCGTCGCTGTGTGATTTCACATGTATCATTTTTTGACTACCCGTGAACAGTTACCTGATTATTCTTGGATTACACAGTATTTGTTAAATAAAAGTTAAGCACTCTTGCCTTTCTCTCTTTCTTTATAAAAATCGTATTAAAGATACTAATTTTCCTAGAGTATTTTGAGATATTATGGTTGATCAAATATTAGCGCCTGAGCATTTTTGCTATCTAAATAGTTTAAGTGAAACTCAGTTAAAACACTACATTCAGAATGAGACTTATCGTCCACAAATGATAGAGTATTTTGGTCAACAAGAGTACGAATCACTAAGAGAATTGCTTGCGGCTCGTCCTAATTTTTCCACACTAGGCACAGAGATTATCCTGTTGCCAGGAATTATGGGTTCTGAATTAATGGATGAGAAGGGAAGCAAAGTCTGGGTAAATCCAGTAGATTTAATCATAAGAAATAATTTTCTCCTCCTCTTACACTCTGATGATGCAATACCCCTACGACCAATTGGGCTTTATCAGGGTGCTTATTTGAAGACCAAGCTATCGTTGGAGAATAAAGGTTATACTGTTCACAGCTTTGCTTACGATTGGCGCAAACCCATTGGCGAAAGTACAAATCGGCTAAACGATTTTGTGGAAATGCAAGCGGGAAACAAGCGAAACAAGCAGTTTGTTTTTGTTGCTCACAGCATGGGTGGACTGGTAGTGCGAAGATATCTCGATATCTTCGGAATGCAAGCAGAAGACAGGCTTGACAAACTCATTATGCTAGGTACGCCCAATAAAGGGTCTTATTTGCCCTTCATGGCTATGAAAGGCGATATTCCTATTGTCAAAATTGCTGGTTTCCGTTATGACGGCGCAGCAGTGCGAAAGATTGTTCAATCATTTCCAGGTCTTTATGAATTGTGTCCCAATGTAGAAATTTTTGGACAGCCGGACATATACACTACGGGCTACTGGAATGAGGAGTCGATCAATGCACAGTACCTCAAAGCCGCCCAAAACTTTCATCTCAATATTAGAGCAAATATACCTGAAAAAATGTTCCTCATTGCTAACCGTTCGTTAAAGACTATCACCCGAGTCGAGCGAGAGCAAGTAGGCAATAACTGGCGGTATAAATTCTTGGGAGCAAGAGTAGGTGACGGTACTGTTGCATTTGACTCTGCCTATCTTAATGATGTAACGACCTATGAGACAAATGCTGATCACGGTTCAATTCAAAAAAATGATAATGTCTTGTTTGCCATACACGACCTTATTGATAGAGGAAGGACACACTATTTAGATCGTTACAGAAAAGTCTTCGGTGATGACAGTCCTCCGCTTGAAGAAATCAACCCAGATGAAGTTGTCTTGGAATTATAGGTAGATT
>JAQYWP010000537.1 GCA_029379285.1 Rhizonema sp. PD38 | reverse complement strand
CTATTATAGTTTAAGTTCTTACTTATAACTTTTATCGTAATGTTCAATCAATATTTTCTCAAAGTCTATGGTTTCATCCTGCAATGCTTGGCGTTTTGCAATTTTATTAATTGTAAAAAACTTGCAGCCAGAGGGTTCAGACAAAGAATTGGCAACATCAAGAAATAAGCAAAGCCTATAGTTAAATTACTTATATTTCCATTATAAAAAGTAGCCTTTGATACTTATAATTTTTGAACGCTCACCTGTCTAGCTTCAATTGTTAAGTTGCCAGCAGATCATTCCGAAATCGCATCAAGAAACTTTGTAGTTTTATGTGAAGCTTGTTTGTAAATAACCATTATGTTCGTGAAATCCATGCACGTTAGTATTGCAGACGATCTCAAAAAGCGGTTCCATGCCGCATGTGCTCTGCGAGGGCTGAAGATGAGCCAAGTGATTACAGAGTTGGTTGAGCAATGGCTGAAGAATACCGAAGATTCCCCATCCAGTAAGCAAACAGAATATGAAGAAAATTTTGATATTATCGGCTAACCCGATTAATACAAGTCAGCTTCGTCTCGATGAGGAAGTACGGGAAATTCAATCAGCATTGTCACGTAACAGAAGTAGAGAAGAATTTCAACCAATTAATGTCATCCGAGCATAAACTTTTAAAATCACGTCTGCTCAAGAAGTTGTCATATTTTTGAGCATTTCTGACAAATTAAGATTAGCCATTGGCTTCCACAACTAGCAACCAATCGTTTTTTATCTCTCCAACATCAATCTGTTACTCGACAAACCGTCTACAACCAACTCAAATAACCCCAAGAGCGATCGCTGATTTTTCTGATCTAATTCAGAACTATTTCTTATGTACAGAAAGCTTTACTGTATCCGACAAATGCACTGGAGAGCGCTTCTGAACAATATGTCTGTTGTGTACATAAGAAATGTATTCTACTCTCTTGACAAAGCTAATCAAATTCGGGTTCTCACAAGTGAGGTGTACGTTCTTTGTGAGAAAAGTTGTTTAATTCGGTTGAGTCGATACTAATTCTCCAAAAGCCCTCAAGTGCACGTGATCCAGGCATTGGACGATTACCAACTAAATTATTGTCATATTCTAATCCAACACTAAAGACTCTATTGAGGGAAATCTGTCCCAGTCTTCCAAAGCCTTCAATGTCGCTAGGGTCAGCGATCGCCCGATGGTTCAATCGTATCGTTGTTTGAGAGTTATTGGTAAAATAGATTGTGGCTCGATTGCCTTTGAAGCGCACTTGAACATCGTAAACCCCTCCTGTCGCATAATAGTAAGCTTTGGCAGGCAGCTTCCTATCATCAATATTTTTCCCCTGATACTCAACTGCCAAAACAGGTGTAGTCAGCAGCAACAGAGTAGGCAGGACTAACCCTAAGACTTTCATTTCACACAAGGTATTATTTAATCGAGTAACATTTTCTAAGGTAATTCATTTAGCCAATCCAAGTGAGTAACGACTAATTATGAACTTTCAGTACGACTAATGTCATATCATCTGTATTTTGTTTATCATTACCAATAAATTGCTGTACTTGGTCAAATAGGTAATCGAGAATCTCCTGAGGTCCCTGAAAATACTTACAAGCCAAGTTAAATACCAAAATTAGGTTTTCTTCTTCAAAGCGATTACCACTTGCAGCCGCAGCATCGGTCAAACCATCTGTATAGTACAGAATAATATCTCCAAGTTCTAATTGTGCTTGACCGTATTCATATTGACTATTGGCATCCAAACCAATCAGCATTCCCAATGTATCCAAACGCGTCACTGTTTTTGTTGCTGCATGCCACCATATAGGAGGATTGTGTGCCGCATTACTGTATGACAAAATCCTAGTTAGGGGATCGTACTCTGAGTAAAACATGGTGATAAAGCGGTAGGAATTTTCCAAATCCGCATACATCACTTGATTGAGATTTTGTAGAATCCGTTCTGGGGAGTGCCCGTGTAGCACCTCTCCGCGCAGCATTCCCCGCATCATTGTCATGATTAAGGCTGCGGGAACACCTTTGCCCATAACATCGCCAATGACTAAAGCCCAACGATTTTCTACCTCACAGCCTTCGGCACTTGATTGAAACTCTTTGTGATTGGTAGTAGGAATAAAGTCGTAGTAGTCGCCACCAACACGATTAGCTGGTTTGCAACGTGCGGCAAGAGCGACACCTGGAATTGTTGGACATTGACGTGGTAACAGTCGCCGTTGAATTTCTGCACCAATTTCTAGTTCTTGATCTAAGCGTTCTTTTTTCTTTAGTTCTACATTAAGTTCGTCATTTTCAATTGCGACTGAAGTTTGATCTGCGACTAACCTGACTAATTTTTGTCTGGTTTCTGTCCATGCAAACTCCGGATCGCGGCTTAAAACATACAGCCACCCCTTTTCTGTATGCTTCACCAAAATAGCTGTGCCAAAGATTTGTATGCCCGGTCCCAAATAGCGGTGCATGTAGTCATCTAAAATGCCTGTGGCAGTTGCTATGGGCGGAGTGTTTGGCAAGATTTTGATTTGACTGCTGAGTGTTTCAAGTGCTTTGCGGATATTTTTCCGCTGACGACTATCTTGCCAGTGTAATTGTTCTAACCTGACTTGACCATTGGGTTTGTAGAGAAACAAGGCGCTACCGTCCGCATCTGCAACTCTGGTTGCCATCAGGGGAATTAATTCTAAAAACTGATTTAGATTATTAAAGCTTCTGAGAGCAAATCCTAAAGAACTCAGCAAATCTTGAATTTTATTCTGTTCCCGGTGCAACCGTGCGACAAGTTCTTTCAGCGCCACCACTGGAGTGACATCCGATACGGCGCTATTACTATTAGTATCCATAGGTTCAGGGGGCGGTTGAGACACTGGCACAAGTGTTATTGCAATTTGAATGGGAGGATAATAGATTAATTAAGAAATTCTTTTGTTTTAGTATTCAATGACTGTTATGGAATTATATTGATGGGTTTAACAAGGGTATAAAGACGTAAGGGTTCAAGATTTTTATCATTCTGTTTACCTATTTCTACTGGAAATCAACAAGGAAATTTTCAGTAATTTACTTATAACAAAACAGTAGTTGTTACGGCACCCCGGAAAACTTGTTAATATCGCATAAATTTATTAACAAATCATATACCAGTAGGTAGAAAAACTGAGGATTCTCCTCACTTCGGTTACTCACGTTTTTTGAACATTATTTGTTTTCAGAGAATATTCACAGGCAAGTAGAAGGATTTAAGAATTGTATAGACGCACTTCTTTGCTGCGTCTATACAAGGAACATCAGTTAGAATTGCTACTAAAATTTGTGGGTGCAGGTGTAGTTTGGTAAGGTAGCAAAACGTTTTTAACGGGAGTGAGATTTCATAAAATTTTTGCTTCTTAAAACCTTCTACCCAAAGGATGATTGTCATTTTCAGGAGAAGCTACAAAGCATCGCGTATCGACAACTCCTAACTCCTGATTTATCTAACCATTTAATAGTGCCTCAACAAATTCGTAGCTGGAAAACGGTCGTAAGTCTTCGATTCCTTCACCTGCTCCAATAAAGCGAATAGGTAAACCAAGCTGCTGCACAACAGCAAGGGCAACACCTCCCTTGGCTGTACTATCTAGCTTAGTTATGACTACACCACTTAATTGAGCAGCTTCGGAAAATACTTCGGCTTGTCGCAATCCATTTTGCCCTAAAGTCGCGTCTAAAACCAACAGTGATTCTACTTTTGCGTTAGGAGCCTTTTTATCGATAATTCGACGGATCTTACTGAGTTCATCCATCAAGTTTTTCTTATTTTGCAGGCGTCCTGCGGTATCTACCAGAAGTAATTCTGTGTCTCTAGCGATCGCCGCTGCAATTGCATCAAAAACTACAGCGGCGGGGTCAGTATTCTTACCAGGATTAGCAATCACTTCCACACTGCTTCTTTCTCCCCAAACCTTCACCTGTTCGACAGCAGCAGCACGGAAAGTGTCTGCGGCTCCGATCAAGCATTTGTAGCCAGATTTTTGTGAGAGGTGAGCAAGTTTACCAATAGTTGTTGTTTTCCCAGCACCATTTACCCCAGTGATTAACCAAATATTGAGGGTTTCTTTTTCTGGCGAAAAAGTGGTTTTGGGAGATTTTTGCGCAGGCGCATCCAACATCTCCTGAATGATTTGTTTAAGATAAGCGATCGCCGCATCTGCAGGTAGAGCTTCTTCGCGGAGCTTTTTTTGGAGTTGATTAATAATGTAATCTGTTGCCTGTACCCCAACATCAGCTTGCAAAAGCAATCCTTCAATTTCCGACACAGCCGTTTGGTTGAGTGGTCCTTGACCAACAATCGCCTTCAGTTGGTTTGTGATGTTACGACGGGTTTTTTCCAAGCCTTGGCGAAGCTTTTTGAGCCAAGTTATTTCTTCAAGAGAAACATCTTCTGCACGCCTACCTTGTGCCGCCAAAACTTCTGCTGACCACAAAAATCCTTCATCAAAGCTCATTTCCGGAATTTCTGTGGCGCTTTCTGCTGAATGTACGATTTCTGGTTCGGGGACAGCGATCGCACTTGCTATCAGTCGTTCCTGCTTTGCTTGCCGTTCTGCTGCTGCGCGTTCCAAGAAGGACACTGGGGAAGTTGGTTCGTTTACCTCTTCAATTTGCCTGTCTGCGGCTTCCTCTGCGACGGCTTTAGTTGAGGTTTGTTGTGCCTCGCTCAGTGTAGTAGCACTTTCAACTACAGACTCTTCTGCTGTGCTGACTTCACCTGTACCCTGTGCTTCAGCTATATCTGGTGGTGTTTCCGATGGAGCAACAGATGAAGAAATTTCTACAGTCTGGGATTGTTGCTTTTCTTGAATGTTTTTGTATGCTGCCTTAGCAAATGCCAGCAAGTCAGGAGCCGCCACGTCTTGTGCCTTTTCTGTTGTTGGCGTTGACGTTGCTGCTTGTTCTGCTTGGGGTTCTTTTGCGCTAGCATCTTCTCCCTGTTTCTCTTTAGAGGAGGAAGAATCGTTATGTTGACGACGAAACCAATTAAAAACCATAATTTTACTAAGATTTACGCCTAGTAAATAAATTTAGCAAGCTGTGAGGAGACAGGAGACAGAAGTGGGTAGTGGTTTCATAGAGATTACTGGTGAGTAAATACGCTCTTCTGAGTGAAACCCGCCCCTACAGAAATCATTCTCCCCCTGCGCTCGAGCGATCGCTCTTCCTAAGTGTTCCCTCTCCTTTATTTCAAGACGGACTACTCGCTACTTCCCGCTTCTGCTGCTCTGTAACTCGGCGCAAAACACCATTGATAAATCGATGACTGTCTTCTTCACTGTAGCGTTTGGCTAGTTCTACAGCTTCATTAATAGCCATGCTACCTGCTAATTTAAGAAACTTCATTTCTGCTACAGCAATGCGGATGATATCTCGGTCGATTTGGGCAAGACGAGCAACCTGCCAATCGACTAAAGCTGTGGAGATCTCTTCATCGATCTCATGGCGGTGTTCATCGACTGTCATAATAATCTGTTTAGCATACTCACGGACTTCTCTGTCTTGGTTGGCTAGCTGAATCAGTTCTGGAAACTCGACTGCTGCCCCTAACTGGTTAATAGCTGTTTGGGTGTAGTTGATTGCTTCTTTAACCATTGTTCTCGCAGTGTTTAAGTCATTAGCGCGAGTGTGGCTTGTTAAAAGGCGATCATTACTGCGTTGTAGTTCAGCTGCCGCATTTTCCAGAGTATCTTGCACTTCCGCTCTCAGGGTACGGACTGCAGCTAACACCAACTTAGGCAGTAGTTGATCGTTTGCCAACTTATCCAATTTTTTGGGGTTTACGGGTAGTTGGCTAATGCTTAAAAGCGCCAATTCACGAGCAATCTGACGGGGTATACGCTCTTTCATAAAAATTAGGAGTTAGGAATTAGGATGTAGGAGTTATGAATTTGACAAGAATACACTCTTCAATGATTCCAATGACTAGGAAAGCCATTGATTGATCAAACAATACTGTTGAGATCAGTATCTACCCGGAAACCAGGTTTCTCCACCTCACACTACCTTTAACTCAACCGTATTGATTGATAAGATTTAGCTATCTGATAGCTACTTTGCTTATGGAAGGTTAGTCTAACAAAATCTTGCGTTTATGAATTACAAATTCTTGTAACCAATCCTCTATTATAC
>JAQYWP010000051.1 GCA_029379285.1 Rhizonema sp. PD38 | reverse complement strand
CATTACCAGCAGTAGAGACAAAATAAGAACTTGTCCACAAACTAGGCAG
This sequence comes from Rhizonema sp. PD38, assembly GCA_029379285.1. GTDB lineage: Bacteria > Cyanobacteriota > Cyanobacteriia > Cyanobacteriales > Nostocaceae > Rhizonema. The sequence goes on along the minus strand of JAQYWP010000051.1, from coordinate 16,429 downwards.
TTTAAGTAAATGTGGAAATTCCTGATTGTATTGGCATCACTCTTATGTAGCCATTTTTACAATTCATTTTGACGTACTAGAAAATAGCTGTAAACAGAGAACACTTTTGTAAAACAAAAAAACGGTAGAGCCGTTGCATACTCTACCGTTTTTTAAGTTGGAATTTGAGATATTAGATAGGGAAGTGGTTAGTAGTTGTGAGTTATTAGTTAACAGTTAATGGTTAATAGCAATTAACAATCAACAATCAACATTCTCAAATCTACTCACCCACTGGGGTTAATAGTTCCCGACGCTGTTCGGCTCTGACGACGACATTGCCACTGTCATCGACATCTACTATTGCTGTATCACCATCTTTGACACGACCAGACAGAATTTCTTCTGCAAGGCTATCTTCTAACAGGCGCATAATTGCCCGACGTAAAGGTCTGGCACCGTAGCTGGGACTGTAACCTTCTTGGATTAAGCGATCTTTAAAGCGCTCGCTTACTTCCATAGTGATACCTTTCTCAGTCAGACGACCGAACACTTCCTTGAGCATGATATCGGCGATTTGTGTCACCTCTTCCTTACTCAATTGACGGAAGACGATAATCTCATCAAGTCGGTTGAGGAACTCTGGGCGGAAGTATTGCTTCAGTTCTTCATTAACCAGTGATTTAATCCGGTTGTACTGTGACTCGCTGACATTATCGGCAAACTCGAAGCCGATACCGCCACCACCTTTTTCGATCACTTTGGAACCGATATTGGAAGTCAAAATCAGTAAGGTGTTCTTAAAGTCAACAGTACGACCTTTCGCATCGGTTAACCGACCGTCTTCCAAAATTTGCAGCAGCATGTTAAATACATCGGGGTGTGCCTTTTCGATTTCATCGAACAGCACCACAGTGTAAGGTCGTCGCCGCACTGCTTCAGTTAATTGACCGCCTTCGTTGTAACCTACGTAACCAGGAGGCGAACCAATCAGCTTACTGACGGTATGACGTTCCATGTACTCCGACATATCGAGACGGATCATTGCTTCTTCAGAACCGAAGAAGTAAGAAGCCAAAGACTTCGCCAACTCAGTTTTACCCACACCAGTAGGACCGGAGAAGATAAAGCTAGCGATAGGTCTGTTGGGATTTTTCAAACCGACACGAGCGCGACGGATTGCCCGCGACACAGCTCTTACAGCATCTTCTTGACCGATTAAGCGCTGATGGAGGGTGTCTTCCATGTGCAGCAACTTCTCGGATTCAGATTCGGTAAGCTTCGCCACTGGGACTCCAGTCCAAGAAGCAACAATGTGAGCAATGTCTTCTTCTGTGACTACAGGTTCTTCTCCTTCGTTGCGACCGACATTGGTCTTGCTTTGAGCAATGGCGCGGATTTCAGCTTTAATTTCCATTTCCCGATCGCGCAATTCCCCAGCTCTGTCAAAGTCTTGAGCGCGGACTGCATCGTCTTTTTCTTTTAAAATCTGACGCAGTTCTTTGTCTAATTCTTTTGCTGCTGGTGGCAGTTGAGAGTTAATCAAGCGTACTCGGCTTCCGGCTTCATCAACCAAGTCAATAGCTTTATCTGGGAGATAGCGATCGCTGATGTAACGGTCTGACAACTTTGCTGCCGCGACTAAAGCTTCATCGGAAATTTTCAGCTTATGGTGCTGTTCGTAGCGCTCTCGCAGACCGTACAATATTTCTATTGTCTCATCTACTGACGGTTCACCTACCATTACTGGTTGGAAGCGACGTTCTAGTGCTGCATCCCGCTCGATGTGTTTGCGGTATTCATCTAGAGTTGTAGCTCCGATACACTGTAATTCTCCTCTTGCCAAAGCTGGTTTGAGGATATTTGCTGCATCGATCGCTCCTTCTGCCGCACCTGCCCCAATTAAGGTATGCACCTCGTCAATCACGAGAACCACATTGCCCGCCTGCCGGATTTCATCCATTATTTTCTTCAGGCGTTCTTCAAACTCACCCCGGTACTTGGTTCCCGCTACGAGTAAACCGATATCTAGAGTGACTACGCGCTTATCTTCCAGAATATCGGGGACGTCTTTGTTAGCAATGCGCGTTGCCAGACCTTCGGCGATCGCGGTTTTACCAACACCTGGTTCCCCTATTAAAACTGGATTATTTTTTGTCCGGCGACCCAGAATTTGGATCACTCGTTCAATTTCCTTAGCGCGTCCCACCACTGGATCGAGCTTGCCGTCCGCTGCCATTTGGGTCAAATTTGAGCCAAATTCATCCAACGTCGGGGTTTTATTGCGTCCTGATTGAGCACCTGGAGCGCCGACTTCGGCTGTTTCTCCCAACATGCGGATCACTTGGGTTCTGACCTTTGACAGATCGACTCCCAAGTTTTCTAGCACCCTGGCTGCTACACCTTCCCCTTCTCGGATTAGGCCCAACAGCAGATGCTCGGTGCCAATGTAGTTATGCCCCAATTGGCGTGCTTCTTCCAAGGATAGCTCTAGAACCCGTTTTGCCCGTGGCGTAAACGGAATTTCCACAGCCACAAAACCCGAACCCCGACCTATGATTTTCTCTACCTCTATCCGAGCGTCTTTGAGATTGACACCCATGGACTTCAGCACCTTAGCCGCCACTCCGGTACCTTCTCCAATCAGACCCAGGAGGATCTGTTCGGTACCTACGAAGTTATGGCCCAGTCGGCGTGCTTCTTCCTGGGCTAGCATGATCACCTTAATGGCTTTTTCTGTGAAGCGTTCAAACATATAACATTGGTCCCATCACCTGCGTCGTGCCGGTAAGCTGATTTTAGCACAGGCTCAGATGACGGATGCCTGTATAAAGATATAGACATAAAAGAGTCATCACCCGCATTTTTCAGGTGATTGCTTGCTACTTATTTACTGTCGTGTCGCTACTGTACTGATGATGTAGAGCTTTCAGGCATTTTTTTGGCTGAAAGCAAAGATTTATGTCTATATTTTTAATATTTCTTTATCCCATTCCAAGGAATGATTTATATCATATTTTTTTTGTCTTGTCAAGAAGACCTTGAACACTCATGAGGTAATGAATTTTGAGATTAATACAAATATGTAAATCTAAAGACTAATTAAATTAAAAATACTAATAAAAATCTCTGAGTATTTAGCGCTTATCTATGAAGCAAATAACTGGAAAGAAAAGTTTTTTATGGCAAATGACTAATGATTGGAGACAACCACCCTTCGTCAAAGTGCAATTTTACGCTCGCATGTTGCCAAAAAATAAATATAGCAGGGAGCAGGGAGCAGGCGTGTGATTGTCCCGTGGTTTCCGTGTTTTCTCATTAGTTAATATCTACCTGGCAACTGCTATAGCACTACGGATTGAGAAACGCTCAAGAGCGTTTCCGTTGCGCTTGGGAAGTTGACTTTGGGTACAACTCTCGTTCACTGTCATGAACGGCACAGGCATTTATTTTTATGGATCACTCTTATGTAACAGCATCTGACTCTTGATTGAGGACAAATCGCCAAGAAGATTTGCTGAGGTGATCGCGGGTTATGGTATGCCAGTTATGCAAAGTCTCTTGAAATGATGGTCGTTGAAGATCTCCAAGCCAAAGAATCAGCGCGTCCTCACCGTTGTCCTTGTAGTACCCTCGCCGCCGCCCAGCTGTTTTAAAGCCAAATTTTTCATATAAGGATATAGCTGTCTTGTTAGAAGCGCGGACTTCAAGGGTTGCTCGCTCCAAACCTCTCGCTGTGGCAGCGTTAAGTAAAGAATACAGTAAAGCTTGACCTAAACCTTGACGGTGGTATTCCGGGTCAACCGCGAGAATTGTAATGTGTGCTTCGTCTAAAATTGACCAAAAGCAACCCATTCCCAGCAATTTTAGGGGAAAAGAAGAAAATAAACCCAGCAACTCACTATTGGAACTATCTATCTCTCTTTGGTATGCCTCAAGAGTCCACAAACCATCAAAACAGGCTCGATCTAGTTCCATCACTGCACTCAGATGCTCTGGTGCGAGTGGTTTCAGTTCTAATTTTTTAAAGCTCACTCTAATTGGTACAACAGCCTCTTCCACTCCATCCTAACTAACAAAGCGCAGTAGAAAGTTGCGTAACTCCAGTAGGAAGCGCGAAGTTTTTATTATCTTCTTCTTTGTTTTTCCTGCTCCCCAATACTTCAAACAGACGAAAAAACAGGTCCATTATTGGGTAAACTGGAGATCGGTAGTTTCGCTTGTCTATGAAGTTTCAACAAGGATAACTTATATAATCATGGGATCGACTCACCCTGCTGGAGTGCAAAATTCTGGTAGTAAGTATTTACCTCAAATCAGCAGTAAAAATACTAATATCTCACCTAATCAACAACTTTTACCACTGACTGCCAAGATTAACAGTCACGATCACCTGGAAGTAGGAGGATGTGATGTTACAACTTTAGTTCAGCAGTTTGGAACGCCCTTGTATATTTTAGACGAAGAAACGTTGCGAACAGCTTGTTGCCAGTACCGAGATAGTTTTAAGCACTATTACCAAGGTGAATCTCAGGTATTGTATGCCTCTAAGGCACTCTCGTGTTTAGCAGTTTGTGCGATCGCCGCAATAGAAGGTTTAGGAATTGATGTCGTTTCTGGAGGCGAACTCTACACAGCCTTGAGTGCAGGTGTTAGTCCTGATAAAATCTACCTCCACGGCAACAATAAATCTCATGAAGAACTGATTTTAGCTATCCAGTCTGGTATCACCATTGTGGTAGATAACTGGTACGAGTTGCACACCTTAGTCAGTATGAAGTCATCGGTTATTGCGAATATGACAGGTGACAATGACCCAATTCGGATCATGCTCCGGCTAACACCTGGTATAGAATGTCACACTCACGAGTACATTCGCACGGGACATCTAGATAGTAAATTTGGCTTTGATCCCAATCAACTGGATGAACTGTTTAGTTTTGTCAGTAAGCAATCGGCAATAAACTGCGTGGGGTTACATGCTCATATTGGTTCCCAGATTTTTGAACGCCAACCACATCGGGATTTAGCGTTGGTGATGGTGCAGTGGTTAAGTAAAGCTGCAAGCTATGGTAACGCCATGACCGAATTAAATGTCGGTGGTGGACTAGGGATTAAATATACAGAATCAGATGACCCACCAAGCATAGAAGAGTGGGTAAAACCAATTTGTGAAGTCATTCAAGAAGCTTGTGCGGTAGAAAATATACCTTTGCCAAAATTATTGTGCGAACCAGGGCGATCGCTCATTGGCACGGCAGGCATTACGGCTTATACCGTTGGTTCATCGAAAGTGATTCCTGATACTCGGACTTATGTCGCAGTCGATGGAGGCATGTCTGACAATCCCCGACCAATCACTTATCAGTCAGTTTATCGTCCTGTAGTTGCCAATCAAATGTCTGCTCCAATGACAGAAACATTAACAATAGCTGGCAAACATTGTGAATCAGGAGATATTCTAATAAAGAATGCTCAGATGTCAAAAACAAAACCAGGGGATATTCTGGTAGTTATGGCAACTGGTGCGTACAATTACAGTATGGCTTCTAACTACAACCGCTTACCTCGACCGGCAGCAGTTGTGGTAGCCAATGGTGAAGCAAATTTGATTTTGCGACGCGAAACTTATCAAGACTTAATTAAACAGGATTGCCTACCAGAAAGACTAAAAAGTAAAGAGCTAGGAGTTTCAAGTTAGGAGTTAAGAATTAAAACTCATAACTCCTGTACTGACGCGCTTTCCGTAGCGTCTCTACTCCTAGCTTCTAACTGATAACTTTATTAAAGGCAGAAGGTTAAATCCAGATGTCATGGGAGATTGGTTGAAGGAATGGCTGACAAACTTAGGGCAGTCGCAGCCATTGCTGCTTGAGACTCTGGACGTTGTTTTAGTACTGGCGCTGACGTATATGATACTTGTTATTATTAGTGAGCGCCGGACACTATGGATGGTGAGGGGATTTATTATTCTAATGCTCGCATCAGCATTAAGTAGCAAGTTACAACTACAACTGCTGAACTTTGTACTGGAAAAGTTAGTGATTGGCTGTGCTGTGGCAATGGCGGTTGCTCTTCAGTCAGAGTTTCGTCGATTTTTGGAGCAATTGGGACGGGGCGAGTTCAAGCAGCTGTTTCAAATGTCAAATCGGGCAGTTCCCAAGTCTGATAGCGTGATTGATGAAATTGTCGATGCCGTTAAAGAATTGTCGAAAAACCGAATTGGAGCTTTACTGATTCTGGAAACAACTGGTCCAATTGACGAGCGTGATTTTTCAGTGCCAGGAGTAAAGCTGAATGCGGAGGTTTCAAAGGAATTAATACAGACAATTTTTCAGCCAAAAACTTTGTTGCATGATGGGGCAACGTTGATTCGTGGCTCGCGGATTGTCGCATCGGGTGTAATATTACCGCTTTCGGGACGCACAGCCTCACGCCAGTTAGGAACACGCCACCGAGCGGCGATGGGAATTACCGAACGGGTTGAAAATTGCATTTGTGTCGTTGTATCAGAAGAAACGGGTTCAATTTCCCTAGCCGAAAGGGGAACCCTGAATAGACCACTGACGATCGTGAAGTTGAAAGAGTCTTTGGAGGCTCGATTTACTCATAGTGTAGATCGGGAAGCTGTCGCTCCTGGTTTATTAAGTTTAGGTCGTCGAATTCGTGGTAAGGCACTGGTACTGATTTTACGTTTACTCGGATTACCATCGACTGCTTCGCGAGATAAGAAATGACAGCACAAAAAACTGAACTGCAAGAACTGCCTGCTGATTTAAAACGAGAACTACTGCCTAAGCACGTTGCGGTGATTTGTGATGGCAATCGTCGATGGGCTGAACGTCAAGGAATACCTCGATTTGTGGGTCATCAGCGAGGAGTTGATGCTTTAAAAGATTTAATTCGCTGTTGTGATGATTGGGGAATTGGTGCATTAACGGCTTATGCTTTTTCAACTGAAAACTGGGGAAGACCTCAAGAAGAAGTTGATTTCTTAATGACTTTATTTAGGCGGGTTTTACGTCAAGAACTTCGAGAAATGATCGAGGAAAATGTTCAAATTAAGTTTGTGGGTAACTTGGCAGCTTTACCAAAATCGCTGCAAGCAGAAATTTCCCGATCAATGGAAGAAACGAAGCGTAACCGTGGTATTCGATTCACAGTGGCAACAAATTATGGAGGCAGACAGGAAATTTTACAAGCCTGCCATGCGATCGCACAGCAAGTACAGCAAGGTCTATTGCAACCAGATGAAATTGATGAGACAACTTTTGAACGCCATCTTTATACAGCAGGAATCTGCGACCCAGATTTATTAATTCGTACCAGTGGGGAAATGCGGCTATCAAATTTCCTTCTCTGGCAAACGGCTTACGCAGAAATTTATATTACCGAGACTCTTTGGCCAGATTTCAATCGTAGTCAGTTTCACCACGCTTTGTGCGCCTACCAACAAAGAGAACGCCGATTTGGGAAAGCCTGAAAACATTGCTGAGTCCTGAGTAGAAAGAGTAAAAAGTGTGGTGATCACTATGGTTTGAGTGTTTAGACCTAAGTAGAAGAATATTTTACTCAGCAACGCCAGTCGCCTCAAGGGGAGCCAGTGCTGAAGACGGGTTTCCCGTCGCAGGATAAGAGCGTTGGGGAACCCCTGCACGGCGCTGGCTCCTCAGCAACGCTCTTAGGAGCGCACTGGCTCTCCGTCTTCTCACAGAGCACGCCTACGCTGCCTTGAACAGCACAGGCTCCTCAGCACTCAGCACTGTTTTAAGGTCCTGAAAAAACAGCCTCTTCAACATCTTGGCGGCTAAGGGAGTATTTGAAAGAACGTTGAATATCTTGACCATTTTCCCCAGCCTGGACATAGCGCACGATGATCTGCTCAACATCGAGCGAAAGCTCGGCTTGCCAATTGGGTCGCTGTATGCGCCAGCAATGTAGTTGCTGCTCGTCTTGCTGACAGCCTTGGTCTCTGAGCCACTGCTCAATTTTAGGGAGCGGATGACTGTATAAAGGGGTTTCACCAGGTGGAAGAGGCATAGGAATTATAGTTGTTAGTTATTGGGCTGTTAGTCGTTAGTCGTTGGGTGTTAGTTTCAAAACCACTAACTACTTCCCGGATTATGGATAGTTATTTGCTGTACTGTGGAAGTGGGTTGGTGTATTTGGGTTTTGAAAGCGGCTTCACCACGAGTGAAGCCGATAAAGATGGCTAAGAGTAAGCATGCCAAAAATGTCAACCCCAGAATAAATAAAGCAAAAATTTCACCAGCTGATAGAGGGCGATCGCTGGCATCCAGATAAGCTGATTTAGACCAGTAATGAGAAGGGGAAACGGGACGGTTTAAGTCTGGAGGTGGTTGAATAACACCAAAGCGCGAATATCCTATTTTCTGGTCGTAAACGAATCGCCGTTCTGGATTGCTAAGAGTTGCGTAAGCTTCATTGAGTTGTTGAAATTTGGTAATCGCCACAGTACCAGGCAAGTCTGTAGTATCAGGATGATACAGTTTGCTCAGTTCCCGATAAGCACGCCGAATTTCAATGACTGATGCTGAGGGATGCAGTCCTAGCAAGGAGTAATAAGTATGTTCACTGCTTTGTGACATTGCCCCGTTTTGATTCACGACTTTTTGAGTCACGAGCGCGATATTTTTTCTAATATTCTAAACCTAGCAACTTCTAATTACGCTTTCGCTTTCTTCATCTAAAAAATCTCCGATACGTGTGGAAACCGTGGTGAATTAAACAATTAAATCAGCACGAGGTTTAAAAGTTTCCATTTGGCGCAATTTTTCGTAAAGTTCCCGTTCCTGCGTACTTATACTTTTCGGCGTCACGATCTGAATTTCTACCAGTTGATCGCCACGCTTGCCATTTTCAGTGGGATAGCCTTTATTAGCGAGGCGAAATCGTTGACCAGATCTTACTCCTGAAGGAATTGTCATTTTTACGAGTCCATCTAAGGTTGGTGCTTCTATCTGTCCTCCTAAAACTGCTTCACTAGGAGTCACTGGCACTTGACACAACACGTTAAAGTCTTCTAATTTAAATAAGGAATGAGGTATGACAGTAATTTTTAAGTAGAGATCGCCACCATTGATGCCTTGGTTTCGCAACCGGATAGTTTGACCTGTAACCATACCGGCAGGCATATTTACTTCGAGCGATCGCCCATCTTCCAAGCGAATCCTCTCCATGCCACCTTTGTAGGCTTTTTCTAGCGGTAGGGTCAATCGCGCTTCTATATCCCGACGAGCAGGACGAGGGTTGACTGTATATTCAACTTTTCTTGTTGGAGAACGAAACGGATCGTTTGGAGCGCTATTGTTGGAGGTAGCATTTTTATTCTCTTGACGACTGCTGACACCAATCACTTGATTAATAAAGCTTTCAAAATCTGCAAATTGACCGGGGTCTATATCCTGAGTATTAGTGCGAGTACTAGAGCGATTATTCCAGGTTTTATCTCGAGAAGGCGATTTCCCATTAAAACCTCTTTGCTTCCAGAAGCTGCTAAACTGGTCGTACTGTGTTCGTTTGGTTGTGTCTGAAAGAATTTCGTAAGCTTCTCCAATATCTTTAAATTTATCTTCTGCTGCTTTATTTCCTGGATTTAAGTCCGGGTGATACTGCCTTGCCAATCGCCGATAACTTTTTTTAATCTCTTCATTGGAAGCTTCTTTAGAGACTCCCAAAATTTCGTAATAATCGCGAAAATTCTGTAAATTTGGCATAGCTATTTTTTTACTTTAGATTTTTTATTTCACTAATAGTTAAAGACGTAATTAGCAATTAGCAATTAGCCAGTCTTCCGTCAGCCATTAGCTATTTCCAATTACTAATTACTGATTACAAAATCCGTATTCTCCCATTAACCTTGTGACTGGATCGCCAAAGAAACGCTAGAGCCAATCATCTTCATCATCATCCCAGTTATCTTGATAAGAAGGACGAGATCTCCGCGAATAACCACTGTCATAAGAAGAACGACCCTTACTATCCCTACTATCCCTACTATCCCTACTATCTCTATAGTCTCTACTATCCCTACTATCTCTACTATCCCTACTATCTCTAGAGTCCTTGCCATAGTAGTCGCGATCGCGGTCTTTATCGCGGTCTTTATCACCAGTAAAGATGTCACGAATAGTCCCCAATAAATCATCGTCATCATCTTCGGTGTTATATTGGCGGATTTCCTGATTTAGATCATACAAAGCATCTTGCAAGTCTACATAACCTTCGTCAATACCGCGATCATCATCTTGCTGTAAACTCTCATTCAATTCCCGGCATATCCGATCAATTCGCTGGCGGCGACTACGGGCAAACTGCATTCCCCAATCCAACGCCACTTCTCTAAGTTGCCGTTCTGCTTGTTGAATCAAACCTTGAGAACGAGTGCGCTTTTCGACTCGTTCTTTGCGTTCCCGATCTACGTCAGCATACTTTTGGGCATCTTGAATCATCCGATTAACTTCTGCTTCGTTTAAAGTAGAAGCACCTTGAACCGTAATACTTTGTTCTCGACCTGTCGTTCTATCGAGCGCTGTCACCTGTAAAATTCCATTGGCATCAATATCATATGACACCTGAATTTGCGGGACGCCTCGCGGTGCTGGTGGAATCCCGTATAATTTAAACCTTCCCAATGACTTATTACCAGAAGCCATTTCCCTTTCACCTTGGACGACATGGATTTCTACGGAGTTTTGATTATTTTCTGAGGTAGAAAAAGTGTCCGAGCGGCGTACTGGTATTGTTGTATTGCGAGGAATAAGTTTTTTCATCACACCACCGATGGTTTCTAATCCTAGAGATAGGGGCGTCACATCTAACAGCAAGACATCCTTAAGCTCTCCTGCGAGAATGCCTGCCTGAATTGCTGCACCTACCGCCACCACTTCATCGGGATTGACATTTTGATTAGGTTCCTTACCAATCATTGCCCGTACAAGTTGTTCTACCATTGGCATTCGCGTAGAACCGCCCACCAGTACGACTTCATCAATGTCTGCTGGTGTCAAATCAGCATCTTTCAACGCCCTTTTAACTGGAAGCCGTAACCTTCCTAACAAGTCATCACACAAACCCTCAAACTCAGCCCGAGTCAGGCGAGTTTCAAGGTGTAATGGTCCATCTTCTGTGGAAGCGATAAACGGTAAATTAATGTCTGTTACACTAACTGCCGAAAGTTCTATTTTGGCTTTCTCTGCTTCTTCCAAAAGGCGTTGTAAAGATTGACGTTCGCGTCTTAAGTCTACGCCATGTTCGTCCAAAAACTTTTGGGCCAACCAATTGACAATTTTTAGGTCAAATTCATTACCTCCTAGCTGCGTATCTCCACTAGTAGATCTCACCTCAAATACGCCATCGCCAACATCAAGAACTGACACATCAAAAGTGCCACCTCCCAAGTCGAAGACTAAGATAGTTTCGCTGTTAGTACGTTCCAAACCGTAAGCTAAAGATGCGGCTGTTGGTTCATTCAGAATCCGCAGTACCTCTAAACCTGCAATTCTGCCTGCGTCTCGCGTTGCTTGCCGTTGGGAATCATTAAAATATGCCGGAACGGTAATAACTGCGCCTGTCACTGATTGACCCAAGTATTTACTGGCGTCGTCTGCCAGCTTCTTGAGAATCATTGCCGAAATTTCTTCTGGGGCAAATTCTTTATCTAAACGGTGACAATAAACTTTGATATTGCCCAGCTCGTCTTTGCGAATCGTATAGGGGACTCGCTTGGATTCTGGACTGAGTTCGTTATACTTACGTCCAATAAAGCGTTTAATCGCAAAAAAAGTATTTTGTGGATTGAGAAGGGTTTGCCGCCGCGCCATTTGCCCAACAACCCTTTCGCCTTCCTTAGTAAAACCGACTACGGAGGGGGTTGTGCGCATTCCTTCTGCATTGGCAATCACCACCGGCTTGCCACCCTCCATGACAGCAACTACTGAGTTGGTTGTACCCAAGTCAATGCCGACTACTTTGCCCATGCGTTATTCTTCTCCTAATGTGTCTTACTAATTATTATGCTCAGAGGCGAATATTTTTAGCTTTTTAGTAAAAAAGCGACAGAATAAAAGCTCATGAATGATATAATTATCGGTGATACTGAAAATAAAAGATACTAACAAAAAAATAGTAGTTGGATTGGCGGTCATGGCATAAAAAAATTGAATCCTTGCATTGGGTAAATCCGAAGCGGATTTCCTAAGCTAAGGAGCTAGTAGCAAGTATAGGATAACATTGACAGTGGTTTGTCAGCTATTGTGCCGTTAGCTAAGAGAGGAATTACGCTCTTCGTCGGTGATGCAACTTGATAGGTAGCCGAGTCATACTAACGACCAAAGCGAAAACGCGCTGACAATCTTAACAAGCACAACAGTTGTAAAGACTTGGAATTAAAAGAGCGACTGCAAACGCACTTAACTCAAATAGTCCGCGATCGCGACCCTTACTTGGCATCGGGAGGACATTTTTTTGTTCTGGAATACATCCGCGCCTCATTTGCTCAATGGGCAAGTGTGGAAATCCACACCTTTAACGTCGGAAGTAAAACCTGCAAAAACCTCATCTTAAATTTACCCCCCGTTTCAACTTCGCCAAGAAATTTGCCACCAATTTTAATAGGTGCCCATTACGATGCAGTACCTGGAACACTAGGGGCTGATGATAATGGCACAGGTGTTGCCGTATTGCTGGAGTTTGCCAGAATCTTTGCCGCCAAACCGATGAGATATCCCCTGCGACTGGTTGCTTTTGATATGGAAGAATACGGCTTAGTTGGCCCTTCTGGTGCATCCGAGTATGCAAAGCTCCTGCAACAACAACAGCAACCCCTGCGCTTAATGATTTCGTTAGAGATGCTGGGGTATTGCGATTCTACCCCTGGTTCACAACGCTATCCAGCCCCTCTAGAACGCTTTTACCCAAATCGTGGCAACTTTATTGCAATACTAGGCAATTTACGGACAATTCCTGATTTAATTCGCTTAAGCCGCAGTATACGTAAATCAGGAACGCCGAGTGAGTGGCTGCCTGTACCAAATAGAGGTTTAATACTTCCACAAACTAGACTCAGCGATCATGCTCACTTTTGGGATCGGGGTTATCCGGCAATGATGGTGACAGACACAGCGAATATGCGGAATCCCCATTACCACAAACCTACCGATACTATTGCCACTTTAGATTTAGATTTTCTTACAGGTGTCTGCCACGGTTTGGAAAGCGGTATTCGGCAGTTATAAAACTTTCATATCCCCGACTTCTTTAATTCGTCGGGGATCTTGATTCTCAAAGAAACGCTTGAAATGAATTACCTTAGAAATTGAATACCTAAATTGTGCATATGACTACAACAAAACCAGTCCGCCCACGTCGTCAAGGCAGAATATTTCCAGAATATACAATACCAAAAGAGGAGTTAGCTAGACGGGAAGCTGAAAAAAATGCTCGGGTAAAGCGTTATCAAGAGATTTTTGCACAGGTATATCCTCAACTTGTACAAGACCATTACAACTGGTTCATTATTATTGAGCCAAACACTGGAGACTATTTTATTGATTTAAATGAAGAAGTTGCTGTACAAAAAGCCCGTCATCAATATCCGAATGGCATGATTGGTATCATGCGGATTAATGAAACTGGAACTTGTGGCAGGATATGATCTCAGGCAAGTTTGGTGAGATCGGGGAGTTAATTTTTGAAATTGAACTCATTGGCTTTGAGGAAGAAAGATATCCGATAGAGGTGTTATTAGATACAGGTTTTACCACAGGTTGGTTGGTACTTGATACTCAAGATGTCAAAAGCTTAGGTTGGTCTAAAATAGATAGTGAACTAGCTGTACAAATGGTACGGGGTGAGGAATTTTTTGATTTATACCAGGGAAGAGTTTTACTGGAGGAACAGGAGTACATTATCCCAGTTTTAGCAGGAGCAGGAATTCCCGAACCTCTACTCGGCTTACAATGGCTAAAGATGTTGCCACTAGTAGTGAATTTTACAGCAGAAATACTGACTTTAGGGTAAACAAGGGAAAATATTTACAGCTATAAAACATATAATAGGACCAAGCCCGTGACTGACGAGATTAAAAAAGGTGACAAGGTTAAGTGGAACACAGCGCAAGGTGAAACCACTGGTGAAGTAGAAAAAAAGCTAACTTCACCTACTGATATTAAAGGACATCACGTTGCCGCTTCAAAAGATAACCCAGAGTATTTAGTGAAAAGTGACAAAACTGGGAAAGAGGCAGTTCATAAACCTGATGCTCTTGACAAAATTGAGGATTAATGCAGCGTTATGAGTAAAGATGAGAAATCAGTAATACACGAGTTTCAATCCTCAGTCAATATGACAGCAAAGGAACTAAAATCTTGGTTGGATACTGAGGAGTCCAAATCGGTTGGGCAAAAAGATGGAGAAGAGGAATCCATCGGACATAAATCCGGCAAACATATTGTCGAACTTTTGCAAAAGAAAAAAGATGACTACACTGTTGATGATATATCGCATATGAAAAAAGTCGTCAGTTACGTCCATCGCCACTCAGCGCAGCAACCTGATGGCGATGTTGAGCATACACACTGGCGTTACTCTCTGATGAATTGGGGACACGATCCACTGAAAAGTAAAAAATGAGCAGAGATTGTATTTTCTGTTGAAGCTTTGATGATTCCTAATTCCCGCAGAACCCCACCCCGGTTTTGGCAGACGCCAAAACTGCCGCTACATTGAGCAGCGAGTTATGATGAATGAACGTAACTTAGTATGCCAGTACTAGATTGTCTTTATTTACTGACAGTAGTACAGAATACTACTAATGACACTTGAAAGCTAATAGTAGAATAGGGAACAGAAAAGCTGCATGGAAGGGAGGACGGGAAATTGGATGAACTGAGGGCTGCACTGGAACTAGCAACCGAAGACGAATTGCAAGATCTGACGGCAATTCTATTTTGTCGTAAGTTTAATCCTTTAGACTATGTTCACACACCTGAACCGATAGAAGTGCAAAGCCAGGATCGGGTTGCTTGGCTAGACACGTTAGAGGGACGATTTCGCTTTTTGGCTGCAGATGGGATGACGGTACTGCGGGGACACACTAACCAAGTCACCTACCGACAAGCATTAATTCAAGTTTGTAAGTATTTAAAAATACGCTATTCTGACAGTTTGACTACAATTGATTTAGAAGCCGAGGTATTTTTGCATTTGCTGGGACAGGTATGGAAAAAGTTACCTGAACAGGATAAGCAAAAATTGAATGCCAGAGTACAGCGTCAACTTGCGGTATCAGATCTCACTGAACCGCTTCCACTATCATTGCAGCGCGATCCTTTAGGTTTACTTGTTAAAGGCGGTAGCGCTTTGGCTGTCACCTCTGTCCTCCAACCACTGTTGCTTAAACAAATTGCCCAAGAATTTGCCATCCACTTTGCTACCTATCAAATGACTAAACAAGCTGCGATTGAAGGTGGGGTAGCAGCTACTGCGCAGTTTCAAAACTATGTTGCTTCACAAATGGCACAACGGGGTATGGCTATCAATGCCGCAAGGTATGGGGCAGTCAAGAGCGTTTTTGCGTTTCTTGGGCCAGTCATGTGGGCTTGGTTTTTTGCGGATTTGGGGTGGAGAGCGATCGCAACTAACTACGGTCGGATTATCCCGACAATCTTCACCTTAGCTCAAATTCGCCTCACCCGCGATGAATCTTGGCAACCTGCTTGACAAGAAGGTAATTAGTCATTAGTCATTAGTCAATGTCCTAGTAAGTCGTCATTCAAAAAGAAGAAACAACTCATCAGAGATCAAGGACAAATGACTAAAGACAAATGATTAAAGATAAATGAATAAGGACAAACTGCAATCTTTTCGACATCCTGAGCCACGACTCCAATCTTCTTGGAACTACGTCCTATTCGGGCTATGGATCTTCCCACTAACACCATTTCTTGGCGCTGTGGGTATAGTTTTAGTATCATTAGGTATTTGGCTACGACAATACCGCACAATTATCCGCCGTCCTCAAAACTTGGGGTTTGTTTTCCTGAGTGTATTGCTGATTATTACTGCTGGCTTTGCCTATGACAAACCAACGGCTTTTCTCGGCTTATTTAATTTATTGCCCTTCTTCATTATTTTCGCTGCCTTTAGCACCCTGATTCAAACAACAGTTCAATTGCGGCAACTGTCTTGGATCTTAGTGACAACTTCCTTGCCAGTGGTGATGATTGGTTTGGGACAGTTGTTTTTAGGCTGGAATTTTAAGTTAAAAGTTTTATGGATTGTCTTGGATTGGACGCTTGAACCTGGAGGAGATCCCCCAGGACGCATGGCTTCTATCTTCATGCACGCTAACACTCTAGCTGGCTATTTGATGCTCGTTTTTATTCTAGCATTGGGATTGTGGTTGGAAAGCTATCAACAGTTGAGAGCG
>JAQYWP010000536.1 GCA_029379285.1 Rhizonema sp. PD38 | reverse complement strand
ATTGGAAATGGAACCGGAAGAACGTGCTCGCTCTGGTGTCTTTTTAGCATTTCAGTATCCATTAGAAATTCCTGGTGTTAGCAATTTGGATTTCTTGCGAGTGGCTTACAATTCTCGCCAGAAAGCACAGGGTTTAGAAGAATTGGATGCTTTTGATTTTGATGATTTGGTAGAGCAAAAGTTGGAAGTGGTAAAGATGAATCCGGCTTTTCTCAACCGCAGCGTAAATGAAGGCTTTTCGGGTGGTGAGAAGAAGCGGAATGAGATTCTGCAAATGGCGCTTTTGGAACCGAAACTAGCAATTTTGGATGAGACTGATTCTGGTTTGGATATTGACGCGCTGAAAATTGTCGCCAACGGGGTTAATCAACTGGCTAATCGTGAAAATGCCACGATTATGATTACCCACTACCAGAGGTTACTCAATTATATTGTGCCTGACTATATTCATGTGATGGCACAAGGTCGAATTGTCATCTGCGGTGGAAAGGAACTGGCGCTGGAATTAGAATCCCGTGGTTATGACTGGATTCAAGAGGAAGTTGTGACTGAGGTGGGTGTGTCATGAGTATTCAAGTTTCTCCCAGTCTGGGTTCTGACACCCTACTAGATAGAGATGACTATTTGACAGGTTTGTTAAAACTGATTGTCGAGACTTCGCATTTGGCGTCTCTACAGGGAATTAAAGACGAAACAAGTGCTTGGTTGCAGGAGTTAAGCCAAAGTGCTACCCTTTGGGTACGTCAATCAACTCTCCCCACTACCCGCGATGAAGAATGGCGCAACACCGATTTGTCGTCTTTGCGCCAAGTGCAATTTGACAATAATGTAGAGACTCGCCACAGCGCGTCTCTGGATATCACGCAGCTCACGTTACTAGAAGCTGTTAACAGTCGCTTGGTTTTTGTTAATGGAGTTTATGCGCCTGATTTATCAGCAGTTTCTGGGTTACCTGACGGAGTTATCGTCAGTAATTTGGCTGGCTTGCCTGTTGAGAAGCGTTTAGGTGAGTATTTGGCTCAAGCTCAAGGTTCAACTGAAGTCTTTACTGCCCTCAACACAAGTGGGATGAGCGATGTTGCTGTGGTATGGGTAGCGAAGAATGTGGTTGTGGAAACTCCCATTCATCTGCTGTTTATTTCTATTGGTGAGGCGGCAACTGTTTCTCTACCACGTTGTTTGGTGGTGGCGGAGACTGGTAGTAGTGTGATTTTGGTTGAAGAGTTTTTGAACCGCCAAGACGCCAAGATAGCCAAGGAAGAGGTTTATTTTACGAATGCGGTGACGGAGATTTGGGTGGAGGATAATGCTCGGGTAAGTCACACTCGGATTGAGCTTGATGGTGCTGAGGCTTTTCATATTGGGAAAACGGCTGTTAATCAAGCACGTTACAGTTCTTATACTTGTCATGCAGTGACTCTTGGGGCAAAGTTGTCGCGGCACAATTTGGAGGTTTGGCAAGCTGGGGAACAAACGGAAACGACTCTAAATGGGTTGACGATGATTGGGGGAAAACAGTTGGCAGATACTCATAGTGCGATCGCTCTCAATTTTCCCCACGGTACGAGTCGGCAATTACACAAGTGTATCGTTGGCGATCGCGCTCACTCGGTATTCAATGGCAAAATTTTTGTTCCTAAACCCGCGCAGTTGACGAATGCGGAGCAGTTGAATCGTAATTTGTTGCTATCATCTAAAGCCAGAGTTGATACTAAACCTCAATTGGAAATTACGGCAGACAATGTTAAATGCGCTCATGGTGCTACCGTTAGCCAGTTGGAAGATGATGAAATCTTCTACCTGCGAAGCCGGGGTATTGACGACAACGCGGCTCGTCACTTATTGATTAACGCTTTCGCTGTCGAAATCATCAACCAAATCCCAATCTCCTCTTTACGTGAAAGACTCACGCAATTTGTTAGTAGGTAGTGGTTAGTCGTTAGTAGATAGGTGTTAATGGTTAGCAGCCAGTAAATTTTTTGCACAACTAACAATTAACAATTAACAATTAACAACAAGCAATCCTATGACTCTAGCTAAAGAAAAAACACTCGCCGATCAAGTCCGTGGTGACTTTCCAATACTACACCAGGAAGTCAACGGTAAACCCTTAGTCTACTTTGATAACGCTGCCACATCTCAAAAACCTTTGCTCGTAATCAATACGATTCGAGATTACTACGAGCAATACAATTCCAATGTGCATCGTGGCGTACATATCCTCAGCGCCAAAGCGACTGAAGCTTATGAAGCGACAAGGGACAAACTTGCTGCTTTCATAGGTGCTGCATCGCGTCAGGAAATTGTTTTCACCCGCAACGCAACTGAGGCGATTAATTTAGTTGCTTACTGTTGGGGAATGAACAACTTGAAGCGAGGAGATGAAATTATCCTCTCGGTGATGGAACACCACAGTAATTTGGTTCCTTGGCACTTTGTCGCTTCGAAGACGGGCGCAGTGCTGAAGTTCGTGGAATTAGCAGCAGAAGAAACTTTTGATTTGGAACAGTTTAAAAAGCTTGTTTCTGATAAAACAAAGTTGGTATCTTTAGTACATGTCTCTAACACTTTGGGTTGTATTAATCCAGTTAAAGAGATTTGTGAAATTTCTCATAAATATGGTGCCAAAGTCTTAATTGATGCTTGCCAAAGTGTTCCACATATGCCTATCAATATGCAGCAAATTGACTGCGATTGGTTGGTAGCCTCAAGTCATAAAATGTGCGGTCCAACTGGGATAGGGTTTTTGTATGGTAAGCTGGAACTTCTGCGTGCCATGCCTCCTTTTCTAGGTGGTGGAGAAATGATTGCTGATGTGTTTTTAGACCATTCTACCTACGCAGATTTACCACATAAATTTGAAGCGGGGACACCTGCGATTTGTGAAGCGATCGCTCTAGGTGCGGCAGTTGATTATCTTAATAGCATTGGTATGGATAAAATCTATGCTTATGAATCAGAATTGACAGGTTATTTATTTGAACAGTTAGGACAAATTCCTAGCATTCGGATTTATGGCCCATTACCTAAGATAGCAGGTTTGGGTAGAGCAGCTCTTGCTGCATTCACAGCTGGCGATATCCACGCCAGCGACTTATCTACATTATTAGATCAAGAAGGCGTTGCTATTCGTTCCGGACACCACTGCACTCAACCATTACACCGCTATTTAATGACTTCGTCAACGGCACGGGCTAGTTTATCTTTCTATAATACTCGTGAAGAAATAGACATCTTTATCAAAGCGTTAAAGGAAACTTTAGACTTTTTTGGTGGTCTTTCTAGTTAAATTTAGAAGAGTATAAACTTTGTCTTGAAGATACATGCAACATCAAGGCAAAGTTTATCTAGCAATTTCATAGTCAGTTTTCAGCAATCGTTTCACCCCCATGCTTTACAGCAATAATATGATCTACTTCATGGGTATAAATTGAGAAATATTGATGGATTAAGCAATATTCACAGCGTCCAAATAGTCTCTTAATGACTAGTTTACATACTTCGGTATGAATTGAATTAGAAGTCATTTATTTAATTCAGAACAAGCTCGTGCTTTTAGTAAAATCATCATGTGTTCTAATTGCTCGTAAACATCTAATTCTGCCAATTCCATTGAACTGAGTGTTGCAGAGCGGTTTTTTTCTAATAATTCTTGCAAGCGTGTTTGAGATAGCAATGAGACTTTAAAAGTAATAATTTCTTCTGGGGTAGGACGCTTGATTAAAAAATCAAGAACTTCTTGATAAACTGCGGTAATGTCTGTAGTCTCGGCTTGAGTTTTAGGCTGAGAGGTTGAAAGTAAATTATCAATGTCTCATAGTCGCCAAAGCAATTCAGGTAAACGATTGTGCAGCGGTTCTAGACGTTGAGCTAGTTCATCAGGTATTTGAATTGTTAATTGTGCCATTGTGATTATTCATCGATTCTGAGAGAACACTGTAAACTACTTGATGCTCAGTCGCCACTTTAAGACAAACGGCAGTACTCTAAATTTTAGCGATCGCACTCACACCGTTGTGGGGTGTAAGCGATCACCTTCTTCACCCTGACTGCTTCTCTGTCAGCGTAATTTCGTGATAAATACTATCTATTTATCCTAAAATCTATCCGCCACAAGCATTTTATTGCGATAATTCCCAAAAGGCGCATGTATAAGCGCTCGACATTAGTTAGTGAAGGAACATTAGATGACACTCAAGCGATTGGGTTTAATTTTAGCAACTATAGTAGCCCTGTTTCTGTGTGTTCAAGCTTTAATTGAAAGCTGGCAGGAACCTCAGTTTCAAGATCGTTTGGAACTGTATCAAACGAATATCGTGCTGCAAGCTGCGTCTTGGGAACCGTCAGATAGCAACAATGGAAATTTCAAAGCGGCGCGAGAAGCAATAGTTGGTGATAAACCTCTTGAAAATGCGGCACAGCAGTATGAAGAAGCTCGTAAATCAACTGAAGCTAATTTAGAAAAAGCTAAGAACAAACTCGCACAACTACGTTCGGAATCTTCAAAAACTCTTACAACCCCTAAGCCTCAACCGGAAATTCCTCCTGCTACTAACGCCTCTCGTCTTGAGCAGGAGCACTCTTTACAACAGTCAGTTACACAATTACAAAATTCACTTGCCGAACTAGACTTACAACTAGGAATTTTACAAGCACAACAAGGACATAAGGATACAGCTTCTAAAACTTGGAAAGGATTGTCGGAACTTTCACAAATTGATTCTAAATTCCTCGACTCTGCTGATGTGCTGAGTGGAATCTGGAGCGATCCTCCTCGTCTTTTGCCCAACGCCGAACAAGTCGTTCAATCGAATTTAGAAGGTTGGTTTCGCTACACGACTCTCGCCCAACTTTACCAACAAGAGCAACGTCAAGAAGCATTGGTGAGCCTCAAAGCCAGAGAACAAGAAGTGGCTGAACAAGCTTTGTTGAAATTTGCAATTATTGGTACTGTTCCAGTGTTGGGAGCTTTGATTGGTATAGGATTGATAATTTTTTTGGTATGGCAACGCATTGTGAAAGGGGACGCTGCCTTATTGGCTCAAAATGCTAATGTGCCTTGGTTAACGCCTTGGAATGGTGAAACGATTTTGCAAGTCTTTGTCCTTGGCTTTTTTTTGATGGGACAAGTCGTACTACCTGTAGTATTATCTATTATTCCTATTCCTCGTCCTATAGGTAATGTGCGAATTCAAGCATTATACGTCTTAATAAGTTACCTGTTAGTGGCAGCGAGTGCACTGTTTGTACTGTATTTGTCTATTAAACGTTTTTTCCCTCTACCAGAGAACTGGTTTCGTTTCAATTTTAAAGGGAATTGGTTTTTGTGGGGCTTGGGTGGCTATTGTGTGGCTTTGCCCGTAGTCATTGTGGTGTCGTTGATCAATCAACAACTATGGCAAGGGCAAGGTGGGAGCAATCCTTTATTACAACTGGCGTTGTCAGCACAAGATTTTGTCGCACTGGGAATGTTTTTCTTTACTGCTGCGATCGCTGCCCCACTCTTTGAAGAATTTTTGTTTCGCGGCTTTTTATTGCCTTCCCTGACTCGTTACTTACCTGTGTGGGCATCGGTTCTTACTAGTGGATTGTTATTTGCCGTTGCTCACCTCAGTTTGTCGGAAATTTTACCCTTGTTCGCGTTAGGAAGCGTTTTAGGAGTTGTCTATACGCGATCGCGCAATCTCCTTGCTCCTATGCTCGTCCATAGTCTCTGGAACAGTGGAACTCTACTTAGTCTATTTCTTTTAGGGAGTAGTAAATAGTACATTTTTCCCCCTTTGAGAAAATTACAAATTGTTGCCAAGTCTATTGTCATAAAAATTTACCAATTATAATTGGCAGTAAGCATCAAAAAATGCTAATTTGGCAACAAATTTACTTGTAGTATAAGTTACACAAGCAAATGTGTTATATATAACAATAATAAAGCGGAGTGATGGCAATCAACATTCCGTCGATTAAGCATAGGGCGCAAATAAATTCTTAGTTGCGATTACATTATTGAATTCAGTTGCTTAGCCGCTCTAACCTAGCTTCTAAGGACATGATATATTCATGTCACTTTTCTAAAGTTAAATAACAGTAGAGGACAACAAAACAATTATTAATTCGTAATTGGCTTCAATCACAAATTAGCTCTGAGCAATTTTACAATATTATTAGTCAAATCTTAATAAT
>JAQYWP010000535.1 GCA_029379285.1 Rhizonema sp. PD38 | reverse complement strand
ATTTTATTTTCTGGAAGTCCCTTAGGTAATACATTATTGTTCCCTAGTATTTTCTTTGGAGTGTTTGTTATTTATTATTGGGTCATACTTGCAAGGTCGCTTCACTTCGCTTTTGGTTTGTATACGCGATCAATAATGCCGTTGTCAGCGAAAAATTTCTGTTTGGCATCGTCCCAATCCTTGGCTATGAGTGTGACGGGGAAGAGTTCAATCTGGGGAAACTGAGCACTATATTTTTTCAAAATGCTTGGATTAATGGGACGATAGCCAAATTTAGCCATTGTTTCCTGCGCCTGATCGGTAAAAAGAAATTGCAAATAGGCTTTCGCGTCAGCCTCAGTCTTGTGATGAGTGATATTGGCATCTACCCATGCCACATACGGTTGCGCCAGAATACTCACTGGCGGATAGACCATTTCAAGTTCGCCCTTTGCCTCGGAAACTTCTCTAATGGCTTCGTTTTCCCAAGTTAGATGCACATCACCGATTTTTTCGATGGTAAAATTTATCGCTGAAGCGCGTGCGCTGGCATCGAGAACCGAAGTGTGTTCATAGAATAACTTGAGAAAAGCTAATGCCTCAGCTTCGCTACCACTGCGCTTGATGACTGAACCCCAAGCGGCCAAAGCGCTTAGCTTGCCGTTGCCAGAGCTTTTTGGATCTGGTGTAATAATTTCTACACCGGGACGAATCAGATCGGACCAATTCCGAATATTTTTCGGATTGCCTTTGCGCACGACAAAAATGATAGTGGAGGAATAAGGTTGTGAATTGTTCGGTAACCGCTTCGACCAGGCTTCTGGGATGAGACCTTGTTTGCGTAGCGCGTCAACATCTGAATAGAGACCTAAGGTGACGACATCAGCAGGCTCGCTGCCTTCTATAACCGAGCGGCTCTGTTGAGAAGATCCACGATGTGATTGCTTAATTTTTAGATGTTTTCCGGTTTCTTTCTCGTATTTCGCAATGAATTGCTCGTTCAGATTTAGGTAAAGCTCTCGGGTTGGATCGTATGATACGTTCAGTAGTTGATTGGACGTGTTGCCTTGCACATTCTTGATCACCACCAGGCTGATGGCGAGAAAAACAGCCGACAGGGCAGCCACATTAGCCCAAGAAATTCGTTTTGTTTTCATATCGAAAAGCTTCAAACCCACACACTAAGAAGTGCGATCGTAAATACTGTATTTTTGAAGAATGACTTTATGCTGCATTTTTAAAGCATGACAGCATCACCATTAGATATAGGAATTCTAAATCATTCATGAAAAATTTTAAGTAGTTTAGTGGGCACTGCCCACCAAATCCGGGTGAGGTGAGGCATAGCCCTACCTACGTATATTTCAAAAATCAAATATGATTCCTATATTTAGAGTACAGGATATTGACCACGAAGGCATAGTCGCAGCCATATGTGATGAGATCAAACTAGTACACCTAAAAAGATCGGGATGTCTGGTAGCCCCTCTGGATGAGTGTCAAGCAATTAAAGGAATTGACACTCATCCGGTATTTATATCGGGGTGGTTTGACGGCACGCTTCGTTTTAACTACCGTGCTATAATTCTTGACAGTGGTGATAAAATACATAGATAGCAATATAAAGGCGCGCAAATGCGCGCATCTATGTTGTTATTGTCCATAATCCACGGTTGTAAGTACTAGGATATTAGTTGGACGAGAAATCAGGGAAGTTTTCATGTAGGGACTTGGTCCCAAGGGCGGAGCCGCTCTTTTTGGAGACATGAAAAACGTTGACCATTACTGCGAGCTATGGTAGGCGCGAGTTGGAAACCCCGTGTCCTGATATAGCGGCAGAGCGGAACTCCAATAAGCTAGAAAAGTAAGTTGTGATAGTTGTTTTGTGCAAACAAAATCGGACGAAAAGCTAATTCCAACTTAAGCGCCTGAATCCGCGTCTACTCGCTGTGCGCGGTGTTAGCTCAAGACGGCAGAAAGGGCGCAACCATTCAACAAGAGCGCGAAAAGCTTATGCTGTAAGCCTTTTTAATTTTTAATTTCAAAGGATCGGTACTTAGAGTGAAGCTTTTCTACTAATAACAACTATGGGGCAGCAACTACTTATAGTTGCTGTCCCACTAGTAATCAGCTATCACTCTTCTGAATGCTTATGCAGGAATCAACACTGTGTCAATGACATGGATAACACCGTTATCAGCAGCAACATCAGGTGTTGTAACTGTTGCATTATTCACCTTGACGCCATTGGAAGCATCAATTTTCACATCCGTTCCTTCAACTGTTTTAGCTGAGTTTAGCTTAACTACGTCAGCCGCCGTCACTTTGCCTGAAACAACATGATATGTCAGGATTTTCGTGAGCTTTGGAATATCTTTAAGCAATTCGTCTACCGTGCCTTGTGGAAGCTTAGCAAAAGCTTCATCTGTAGGGGCAAAAACAGTGAATGGACCAGCGCCTTTCAATGTATCTACTAAATTGGCAGCTTTGACTACAGTAACTAGAGTGTTGAAAGAACCAGCACCAGCAGCAGTATCAACAATGTCAGCCATGTGTTTCACCTATTTTTTGGGAATCCGTTAAATACTATACACTACTGGACTAAAATGAATTTACACTAAATTGATAAAGTTACAGTAAATTAAAAGAACAAGAGATGCATGTCAGTCCATGGAAAACTCTCGAATCCCGGTACATTCATTCTGATCGGTGGCTCACGCTAAGAGCAGACCGATGTCTAACGCCTGAAGGGCGTACGATTGATCCGTACTATGTCATAGAGGCAAAAGAATGGGTTCATGTCTTCGCTATTAACAAACAGTCTGAAGTTCTGATAACACGACAATATCGGCATGGGGCAGGGATTATATGTTATGAGCTTCCCTGTGGCGAGGTAGAGGAAACGGACACTTCTGTTGTTGAGGCAGCAAAGAGGGAGTTGCTTGAGGAAACAGGCTGTGAGGCCGCTCGTATTGAACTTGCTGGCTCGAGCTTCGCGAACCCTGGGCGGCAAACTAACCGAATTCATAGCTTCATTTGCTACGATACCGCTACTGTACGAGAACCATCGCCTGACGAGAATGAAGTGTTGGATTTTGAATTCATTACGATCAACGAACTTTTCAAATTGATAGAGGACGGCACTTTCTCGCAATCATTACACATTGGAAGCGTATTTCTCGCGTTATATCGGCTCAAAGCAACCGAATATCTTTTCAGAGATATTGCCAGACCCATGTAACCCAACACACCAGAGCGATCGCAAGTGATTGTGGACTCAAGAGCGCGCCGGAATGACCTCCAAACTCCAAACAAAACACATTGGTAGTATCGCTCACTTACATAATATCTATCCTTAATGGAACTTGTGACAATTGTGTTAGCCTGCTAGTCCCCGATAAAAGCTGGCTGGCTCTTTATTTGTTAAACTACCCTGATGGAAGATGAATACCTTCTTTTATATTTATCAACAATGCATCGTAACGAATTAGCAAGAGAAATTGTGCGTGTTTCGTACCTTAGGGGAGAATTTCGGTTACGTTCTGGTCAAATGTCTGATCATTACTTTGATAAATACCAGTTTGAATCTGAGCCAAAACTACTGAAGCAATTGGGTAAAGAAATGGCAAAGATGATTCCAGCAGACACCGAAGTCCTTGCTGGGCTGGAGTTAGGGGGAGTTCCTTTAGCAACAGCGATTTCATTAGAAGTTGGACTACCAGTTGTCTTTGTCCGTAAGGAGAAGAAAGATTATGGAACTTTTAAGATAGCAGAGGGGGTCAGTATTGAAGGAAAACGCTTGTGCGTCGTTGAAGACGTTATTACAACAGGTGGTCAGGTTATAAAAAGTACAGAGGCGCTTCGTAGTGCTGGGGCTAAAGTAAGCTTTGTAATTTGCGTCATATGGCGCGGAAATGCTTTTGAACAGAACTTGGAAAGAGCTGGTCTTCAAAAAGAAGCTCTTTTTGACATGCTTGAACTTTCGGCGTGGATTCAGGGGACGTGACGAAATAAGTGCCCATGTGATTCTTGAAGTTTCTACGGCATAGGGCTTTGAGCCAAATTTTTGGGAAGCCTGTGTCGGTGAACACCCAATGCTAGGAAAGCGCACATCAGTTACAGATCGCAAAATTTTTCTCCCACCAGTCTAACATTGCTTGCTACCTCTATCACCCGATTTCAATTACTGTACCGTGTATAGTGTGTTTCATCTAGAGTTTTTTCTGAGCAAGCTTTTTCACAGTTCCCGTGAAAAGTCAGAAGAGTTTGGGGGATCAACGAATTCTACGATGGTCGCAGAGGAGGATTGATTACAATCGTTTCAAGCAATTTTGGAATATCATCTGGAGAATGAGCAATCAAGTCAGCACCGTAAGCCTTCAACTCCTGCTCACTTCCATAACCATACGTTACACCAATTGAAGAAAGATTATGGTGCTTAGCTCCGATCATGTCGTATGAGCGATCGCCGACCATAACCACAGTAGATAGCGAAAGATCCTCTGTCAATAAGATGTGGTGAATCAGGTCGCCTTTCGGACTTCGGATTCCGTCTAGTTCACTACCATAAACACCATCAAACAGTGACGATAAGGCAAAATGTTCAATAATGCGTGTGGCATATATCTGAGGTTTTGAGGTAGCAACAAAGGTTTTATAACCAGCAGAGCGAATGGTTTGTAGAGTCTCAGGAATCTGAGGATAAAGAAAGTTTTCAAATAATCCTATGGTGGAAAAGCGACTACGATACAGTTCCATAGCTCGATCCAGAACTATGTCGTCCAAGGTCTTTAGCAGCTGCGAAAAACTATCTTTTAACGGGGGACCAATACACCAATGCAATTCATCAGCATTTGGTAGCTTGTAGCCAAGTTCAGATAGAGCATACTGAATACATCGAGTAATACCAGGCTTGGGATCGGTCAGCGTCCCATCTAAATCAAAAAGGACAGCGCCGGAAAACATTTTTAGCATGACTAGCCGGGAGTAATCAAAAAAAAGTAGGGTGCGTTAGCTCATATCTTGCACCAATCAGAGGAAACCACTAAAATGCAAAAACTATATTTCCACAATTAGTCCTGTTATTTCTTTTACAATATATTCCACAACTGAGAGACTTAGCACGCTTGTCAAGGAATTGACATCAAAATTTCCAGGTGCAAGATTATAAGATAACACAGCCCCGTCTTGCACTATAAGTTATTTTCGACTGACGGCAAAAAAAGTGGTAGTCTCATACCAAATCCCTTTGTCAGTTGCTAATTTCTCAACTTCTGCTCTGTACTCAGCCTGTAATTGATCTAATTGCTGTGGTGATAGCTGTGACAGTACATTACCTCTAGGATAGAAACCCTCTCCTCTCCAAGACATTCTGCTATCACCTATGCTAACATACTCTCCAGCTTCCTCAATTTTGACCTCAATATTTCTGAAGCCTGCTTCTTGCATTAGTTTGTAACACTTTTCTGAAGTAGCAAGGGGTTCGTTGATATGTTGCAATGAGATGCCAAATAATTTAGCACAAACCCTAATTTGAACAGGTGCCATATAAGAAATTCCGGCTGCACAAGAAAATGCAACTACTCCTTCTGGTTTGAGCCAACGATACCAATTTTTTAGAGTACCAAGAACGTCAGCTAGATACATGATTGCTGAACAGCAAAAAATGACATCAAAACTCCTATCACCAAAGTTTAGTTGGTCTGCATCTGATTCAATAAATTCTATATTTTGCAATCTTGCTGCTTCTGTCTTTTGTCTAGCTTGGCTAATCATTCCAGGAGAAAAATCTACACCAATAACATAGCCTTGTGGACCAACAACTTGTGCGGCTGGAATTGCAACTAAACCTGTTCCAGTTGCTACATCAAGGATTTTCTGTCCCTTCTGAAGCTGGACAGATTTAAGTAGGAGACTTGCTTCACGCGGATGACGCGAACCTTCTTGGTCATAGGCAGTTCTACGATTGAAGAATTCAATAACGCGTTGTTTGTAGTCACTCATAACTCTTATAGTTTACAGCTTATAAAACGTGCTTGCTAGTATTATTACCACTCCTATGGAAAACAGTGCTGGAAAGGACAACAATGCCGCAAATTACCGGGGGCTTCCTTAGCGTTTGAGCCAGTGTATTTCTCAAAGATGTGACGGGCGGGGTATAATTAACCCATTTTGACCCACGAATGCCAGTGACCAAGCGGGATTGGCATCTTTGA